>JBJTMG010000087.1:0-11014 GCA_046063415.1 Micrococcales bacterium | reverse complement strand
TAAAAAGTGACCGACTGAACGTCGGTCACTTTTTCGTTTAAGCGGGCACCGAAGCCCGATTACCTTTTACAACCAGATTCGTGAGGCAAAACCGGGCGGAAAAATACCGAAGCAGCCTGACCGCTGGGCATGAGCCACAGGCCCGAAGTATTTTTGGTGGCTAGTTGCCCAGCGAAAGTGTTGGCAGAGACAACCGTGCACTTATCCTTGGGGAGATCAGCGGTTTGCGGCCACTGATTGAGGGTTGGCGACACCGCTCGAAAGTAAGCCCATTCTTCTTGGACTGACCCGTTTGGTAACTGACAGTTGGAGTACTCCCCCGAGTCCGTTGTCACTGCATTGAGGATTCCTCCCATTGAAACGCAGAAAACCGATGCGGGGTTAGCGATACCGACCCCTCCGGACTGAACCAAATCGCTAAGCATCCAGAGCTCGTAGTGCGATGGCGCAAATCGTTTTGGCTTGTACTTCTTGACTTTGGTTGATAGCGCCGAGATTGCCGCGGCTAGAGCCTTGCGGGCCTTTGCCTGCGCCAACGAGACGTTGGGTCCGTTCACAAAATTGAGTGCGTAAATGCTGGTGTTGGTCTTGATACCCGGAATCCAAATTTGGACCCTCGTGTTCGGAACGTCGGCAACTCCAGGGATACCCCAACCGCCCTTGGGGGTTACAGCCGCGTCGTGAAGGACCTTGGCCTTGGCTTTTAGAGTTGCTACTGCGACGCGGCGTTGACTCAGCACAATCAGGTCCGAGCGTCCAGATTCTCGGTCATGGGTAAGGACAGTTCCGTTGCCATAGGCAATTAGATTTGGAACCGCGCCTAACCGTACAGCCGGGGCAATGAAGCCGCCTTCATCGCTTATTGCAAGAAGAGGCTTCACCGAAGCTTCGGTTGCCGCTACGGGGCTCACAGTCCCGGTCAGGATAACCAAGAACGAGAGAGCCAGAGTCATCGGTGCTTTGATCATGTGCTCAGCCTACGATTGCTAGCGCAAAATGCGAAGCGGGCCGACACCGAAGTGCCGACCCGCTCCAGAACTGGCTATTGCTTAGCTGCAACCGCTAGTTGAGCCACAGCCTTCACAAACGTGGCACGAACCCGATGGGCGCATCTTGATGCCACAGTTGAAGCACAGCGGTGCGTCCGATTCCTTGCCCTGCAGAAGCTCAAAGAGCTCGGCCGAGGAGTGAACTTCTTTGCGGGTGATTTCGACTGCTACCGGTGCGGCAGGAGCCTCCACCTCTGCCGCTGGTGCCTCGGCTGGAACCTCAACCACAGCAACCGGTGCGGTCACCGGAGCGGCCGTGGTGATCTCGGCAACTGCAGGGTAGGAACCCGAGTTGTCTAGAGCAGCACTGCGCTCGGTGGTGGTGAGAATTCCCAGGGCCGAACGGGTCTCGAATGGCAGGTAGTCAAGCGCTAGACGACGGAAGATGTAGTCCATTAGCGACTTGGCCATGCGAATGTCCTTGTCGTCGGTTAGACCGGCTGGCTCGAACGAAACGTTGGTGAACTTCTGCACGAAGGTCTCCAGCGGAACGCCGTACTGCAGGCCGATTGACACCGAGATCGAGAAGGCATCCATTACACCGGCCAGAGTCGAACCCTGCTTGCCCAGCTTGATGAACAGCTCGCCGAGGCCACCGTCTGGGTAGCTTCCGGCGGTCAGGTAACCCTCGGCGCCACCAACGGTAAACGAGGTGGTGGTTGATGGGCGCGACTTTGGAAGACGCTTGCGCACTGGGTGCGACAGGCCTGGGGTAACAACCGACTCAACGATCTCGGCAACCTGGGTCTCGGTCTTTGCCTTAGCGTCCGACAGAGGCTGGCCAACCTTGCAGTTGTCGCGGTAGATCGCAAGAGCCTTGAGGCCTAGCTTCCAACCCTGGAAGTAAACGTCTGCGATTTCCTCCTTGGTTGCGGTCTCTGGCATGTTCACGGTCTTCGAGATTGCTCCCGAGAGGAATGGCTGAACTGCTGCCATCATTCGAACGTGTCCCATTGGCTCAATCGCACGAACACCAACGGCGGTGTCGAAGATTGCGTAGTGCTCAGGCTTTAGGCCCGGTGCGTCTACAACGTGGCCGTTCTGGCTGATGTGATCAACAATGGCCTCGACGGTCTCCTGCGAGTAACCCAGACGGTGAAGTGCAAACGGAATGGTCTGGTTCACAATCTGCATTGAGCCACCGGTTGATAGCTTCTTGTACTTGACGAGCGAGAAGTCAGGCTCGATTCCAGTGGTGTCACAGTCCATCATGAATCCGATGGTTCCGGTTGGTGCAAGTAGCGAAGCCTGAGCGTTGCGCCAGCCGTTCTGCTGACCCAGTGCGGTGTTCAGGGCCCACTGCTCGGTAGCTGCCTCGATGATTGCGCCATCGATGTCAGTCACAGCGGTCAACTTTGCGTTGGCTGCCTCGTGCTTGTGCATCACGCGGTCGTGGCCGTTCTTGTTCTTGTGGTAGCCCTCGTATGGGCCCACAACGGCTGCCAGCTCTGCCGAGCGACGGTAGCTTGCACCCGTCATGAGCGAGGTGATTGACGCAGCGATTGCGAAGCCCTCGCGGCTGTCGTAAGGAACACCAATTGCCATGAGCAGGGCACCCAGGTTTGCGTAACCAATGCCCAGCTGACGGTAGGCGCGAGTGGTCTCGCCGATTGGGTCGGTTGGGAAGTCGGCGAAGCAGATTGAGATGTCCATGGCGGTAAAGATCAACTCGGTTGCCTTGGTGAAGGTCTGCGTATCGAAGCTGCCGTCTGGCTTCAGGAACTTTAGAAGGTTCAGGCTGGCCAGGTTACAGCTGGAGTTGTCCAGGTGCATGTACTCGGAACAAGGGTTCGAAGCAGTGATGCGACCGGTCTCTGGCGAGGTGTGCCAGTCATTGATGTGGTCGTCGTACTGGATACCAGGGTCGGCACACTCCCAAGCGGCAAGAGCAATCTTGTCGAATAGTTCGCGGGCGTCTACTTCTTCGATGACCTCACCGGTGGTGCGAGCGCGGAGACCGAACTTGGTTCCGTTCTCCACTGCCTGCATGAACTCGGCGTTTACGCGAACAGAGTTGTTTGCGTTCTGGTACTGAACCGAGTTGATGTCCTTGCCACCGAGCTCCATGTCAAAACCGGCATCGCGAAGAACACGGATCTTCTTCTCTTCGGAGGCCTTGGTCTCAACGAATTCCTCGATGTCTGGGTGGTCTACGTCGAGCACGACCATCTTGGCCGCACGGCGGGTTGCACCGCCCGACTTGATGGTTCCAGCGGAGGCATCGGCACCGCGCATGAACGAAACCGGTCCTGAGGCCGAGCCACCGGACGACTTTAGGAGCTCCTTGGAAGATCGAATGCGAGAAAGGTTTAGACCAGCACCCGAACCACCCTTGAAGATCATTCCCTCTTCGCGGTACCAGTTCAGGATTGATTCCATTGAGTCGTCAACAGAGAGAATGAAGCAGGCAGAAACCTGCTGTGGGCTAGTGGTTCCAACGTTGAACCAAACTGGCGAGTTGAAGCTGAAGATCTGGTTCAAGAGCATGTAGGTCAGCTCGTGGTCAAAGATTTCGGCGTCTTCCTCGGTTGCAAAGTAACCGTTTTCACGGCCGGCCTGGGTGTAGGTGCGCACCACGCGGTTGATTAGCTGACGAAGGCTGTATTCGCGCTCTGGAGTTCCTAGGGCACCGCGGAAGTACTTGGTAGTGACAATGGTGCTGGCGTTGATGCTCCAAGATTCTGGGAACTCTGCGCCGCGCTGCTCAAAGATCACCTCACCGTTTTTCCAGTTGGTCTGCACAACGTCGCGGTACTCCCAGTTAACTTCGTCGTATGGGTGTACACCCTCTGTGGTGTAGATACGGCTGATGGTGAGCCCCTTGCCGGTTCCTGCGCCCTGAGCGCCGGTGAAAGCTGTGGTGTCAGTCACTGCCTTGCCTTTCGTTTGTTGTTCTTTTTCTAATGTTTTTGATCTATGAGGTCTGAGCGTTGTGCTCAAGCCTCAAAAGCTTGATTGCGGTCTCAAAGTCGTCCAGGCTCTCCCAACCCTGGTAGACGCTGGCGAAGCGCATGAATGCAACCTCGTCCAGCTTTCTGAGCGGCTCCAAAATTGCCAGACCAATGTCGTTGGCAATGATTTGAGCAGCTCCTGTAGCACGAACCGTTTCTTCTACCGTCTGTGCCAACAGGCTCAAATCTGAATCGGTAACCGGACGGCCTTGGCAGGCTTTCCGAACACCGTTCATAATCTTGTCTCGGCTGAAAGCCTCGATCACACCGTTGCGCTTTAGGACCATGAGACTTGCGGTTTCGGAGGTGCTGAAACGCGAGCCGCACTGTGGGCATTGACGGCGGCGGCGAATAGCCGAACCGTCCTCGGTGGTTCTTGAGTCCATGACTCGAGAATCCGGGTAACGGCAGAACGGACAGTGCATGATTTGTCCCCTTTCCACCCTGAAACCAGATAATTCACCCACTAGATATAGATTGTTTTCTTTTGGGTGCCCCTATATCTTGTGGTCTGAGGGGTTTAGATGCAAATTATCTCGAGCTCGGCGTGTCGCAGAAAAATGCCTACAAATCAAGGGTTTTCGTCCATGAACCCTGTAAACAATCTAAAGATTTACCTAAATGAAATATTTAGGCGCAGCATGGACCGCAGGTTCAGCTAGTTGAATCGAGCAGCGATGGCATCGCCGTGGCCTGGAAGCCCCTCGGCCTTGGCGAAGTCTTGAACTCGTTGCGCTATCGACTCCAGGCCAACTTGGTCGTAATCGATAACCTGCTGGGCGCGCACAAAGGTGTGAACTCCCAATCCGGCACCGAATTTGGCTTGCTGACCAGTAGGAAGAACGTGGTTTGAACCCGCCATGTAGTCCCCCAGGCTTACCGGAGAGTACTTGCCAAGGAAGATCGCACCGGCGTTAGTTATGCGGGCAAGGGTTGCCGAGTCATCGATGCTGTGGATTTCTAGGTGTTCGGTGGCGTACTCGTTGGTAAAACGAATGGCATCCTGCCAGTTTGACACCACCACCAGCGCCGACTGCTGACCCCCCAGCGCGGTTTGCACCCGCGAGCTGTGAGTGGTGACCGCAGCAACCTGTGCTAACTCGGCTTGAACCCTCTCGGCCAAATCGAGTGAATCGGTTACCAAGACGCTTGCCGCCGCTTCGTCGTGTTCGGCTTGGCTTACCAGGTCATAGGCGATGAGTCGGGCATCGGCCGAGGAATCGGCCAGAATAAGAATCTCCGTGGTCCCGGCCTCGGAATCAATGCCAATCTGGCCACGAAGACTGCGTTTAGCGGCGGCCACGTAGATGTTTCCAGGACCGGTGACCAGCTGAACCGGAGGCATACCAATTTGAGGAAGCCCGTAGGCAAAGGCAGCGATGGCAGCCGGCCCACCCATGGCGTATACCTCGGTGACTCCCAGGAGCGCAGCCACTGCCAGCACGGTTGGATGCGGGCGACCACCAAAATCCTTTTGAGCGGGGCTTGCGATTGCGAGCCTAGAGACCCCGGCCACCTGGGCTGGTACCACATTCATGATGACGCTGGATGGATAAACAGCCTTGCCACCCGGCACGTAGAGACCGACCGAGTCCACCGGTTGCCAACGCTGGTGAACCCTGGCGCCGGTAGCCAGTTCGACACTGACGGGGCTCGGGAGTGTTGCCTCAGAAACCTTTCGAACCCGTGAAATTGCCTCTTCGATTGCATCCCGCAGACCTGAGTCAAGCTCGGCGAGCGCCTTTGCAAGTTCAGCTTCGGTCACGCGAAGCGGGGTTGGGTCTACACCGTCACGGTCTTTCGTGACTTCTACGATGGCTTCGGCGCCGCGGGTTTTCACGTCTTGCAGGAGCCCCGCAACGCTCTGCTGGGCTGCCGAGATGTCGATGAGTGCGCGTGGAACCAGCTGATTGACTTGCGCAGTTTCAAAACCTTGACGCAAGTCAAGAAGGCGGGCTGATTCTGGGGACAAGATTGGTGCCTTTCAGAGTTGTGTTAATTCTAGGGTGCGCGGTACGGCTAACCTTGAGAACGGACAAACTATGAGCACATTTGAATTTGCAGATAACCCAACCGATGCCCTTCTTGGCGCCTTCCGTCGCCACGCATCCGGAGTAGCCGTAATAACCACTTCAGACCCTCAGGGAAACCCCGTGGGTTTCACAGCCACATCCATGACATCGCTTGGCGCTAATCCCCCGCTTGCCATGTTCAGCGTGGCGCGCGGCGCAAGTTCCTGGGAGGCGATTGCCTCGGCTACCCACGTTGCAATTCACACGCTAGGGGTCAAAAATCTAGAGCTGGCTCAACGCATGGCAGCCGATCACACCCAGCGCTTTACCAAGCAGGACTGGGTAGTAGGCCCACATGGCTTGCCAATCTTTGAGGCTTCAACTGCGGTAATGATCGGACGAGTTCGCGACGTGCTCAACGTTGAGGCAAACGCGGTAGTTATCGTGGAAATCATCGATGGCCGACTTGGTGAAGAAGATGACGCCTTGGTTTATCACCGCCGCGGGTACGCAACGCCCACCAACCGACTGGGGTAACTGAGGGCTAGCAAGTGCTACCCGGCTAGTCGTACCAAACCCGTTAGTGCTTTAGGCCCAGGGCCTCTTTGCCCACCAGCGCCTTTAGCTCCCCAAAAAGGTCGCCTGAAATAGAAATCCGTGCCGGAAGAGCGAATAGTTTTTCTTCGGCTCCGTCTATGAGCATGATGTAAACCTCGGTGGGTCCAGGATGCACCCGCAGAGTTTGGTTCAATTCCTCCAAAAGCTCCCTGGTTGCAACGTGGGCCTTGAGCCTAATCATGAGGGGGGAATCTGGTCCGTCAGTTGCGCTGTCCAGGGTTTCAACCGAGAACGCTCGAACTGTGAAACTCTCGTCGCGTTGGCTGAGAGCGCCTCTGATCACAGCAACCTGATCGGCCTGCAGGGATTTGCCAAACTCGGCATAGGTTTTGCCCATGAGCATGACTTGAATCTCACCCTCAAAGTCCTCGATCACGACAACCCCGTATTGGTTTCCAGAAGCTCTGGCAACCTTGTGCTGAACCGAGGTAATGAGCCCAGCTAGGACAACCGTGTCGCCATCCTTGGTATCTGGGTTTCCCAGAATGCTGCCTATCGAGCGATCCGAATAGCGCGCCAACTGACCTTCGCGTCCACTCAGCGGGTGGTCTGAAACATACAGCCCCAACATTTCTCGTTCAAAGGCGAGCTTGTCGCGCTTTGGCCACTCCTCTACTGCAGGTATCGGAATTGTTATGGCTTCGTCCTCGAACATTCCGCCGAAAAGATCCACCTGACCCATGGCTTCGGTTTTCTTCATGGACGTTTGAGCATCCACCGCCTCTTCGAAGATTTGGAAAAGTGCCCTGCGATTATGACCGAGCGAGTCGAAGGCTCCTGCCTTGATCAACGATTCAACGGTTCGTTTGCTGCAGACGTGAGCTGGAACTTTCTTGAGAAAATCGTGAAAAGACGTGAACGCTCCCTTTTCCTGGCGAGCCGCAGCGATGCCATCAACCACGTTTAGCCCAACGTTTCTAACCGCACCAAGACCAAATCGAACATTGTCACCCACCGCTGTAAACGCGGCAAACGAAGCGTTGACGTCAGGTGGAAGCACCTGGATTCCCATTCGGCGACACTCGTTCAGGTAAATGCCCAGCTTGTCTTTGCTGTCGCTCACCGAGGTCATAAGGGCCGCCATGTACTCACTTGGGAAGTTAGCCTTGAGGTAGGCCGTCCAGTAACTGAGCACCCCGTATCCGGCGCTGTGAGCCTTGTTGAAGGCGTAGTCGGCAAAGGGCAGCAGGGTGTCCCAAAGAACCTTAATGGCAGCTTCGGAATAGCCGTTGTTCTTCATGCCCTGAGAAAAGACCTCGTACTGCTTGTCCAGTTCCGATTTCTTTTTCTTACCCATGGCTCGTCTGAGCAAGTCGGCCTGCCCCAGGGTAAAGCCAGCGACTTTCTGAGCCACCGCCATAACCTGCTCCTGATAAACGATCAGACCGTAGGTGGGGTCAAGGATTTCAGCGAGCGGTTCGGCGAGTTCAGGATGAATTGGCTCGGACTGCTGGAGCCCGTTTTTCCGCTGGGCGTAGTTGGTGTGAGAGTTCATGCCCATTGGACCCGGACGGTATAGGGCAATCACGGCCGAAATATGTTCAAACTCGGTGGGCCTTAGCATCCTTAGCAGTGAGCGCATGTTGTCACCATCTAGCTGGAAGACGCCAAGGGTGTCGCCGCGTGAGAGCAGTTCAAAGGTGGCTGGGTCCTCGTCAAGATCTAGATCTTCCAAGACAACTGTCTGGTTGCGGTTTTTCTTGATTTCGGCGAGCGCGTCATCGAGAACGGTAAGGTTGCGAAGCCCCAGAAAGTCCATCTTCAAGAGGCCCAGGTCATCGCAGGGCGGCTGGTCAAACTGGGTAATGATTGCGCCGTCATCCTCGCGCTTCATAATCGGAATGACTTCTAGGAGCGGCTCAGCCGACATAATCACACCGGCCGCGTGGACACCCCACTGCCGCTTTAGGCCCTCTAACCCGCGAGCCAGTTCGAACACCCTCGCCGATTCTTCGTCGGTTTCAATTAGGGCCCTAAAGTCCGCGCCTTCTTTGTACCGACTGTTGGCCTCGTTCTCCTTCGTTGGCTTTTCGACCAACTCACCAAGCGAGACATCGCGGCCCAGCACCATGGGAGGCATTGCCTTAGTGAGCTTCTCACCAACCGAGTAAGGCATTGCTAGGACTCGAGCCGCATCCTTGAGGGCTTGCTTGGCCTTGATGGTTCCAAAGGTGACAATCTGCGCCACGCGGTCATCGCCGTACTTCTGCGTGACGTAACGGATTACCTCACCGCGACGCCGGTCGTCAAAGTCAACATCGATATCCGGCATGGACACGCGCTCGGGGTTTAGGAAGCGCTCGAAAATCAGTCCGTGGTGAATGGGGTCAAGTTCGGTGATGCCCATGGCCCAAGCAACGATGGAACCCGCGGCCGAGCCGCGACCGGGTCCCACGCGAATCCCCTGTTGACGAGCCCAAGCAATGAAGTCTGCAACTACCAAAAAGTAACCTGGGAAGCCCATCTCGACGATTACGCCTACCTCGTAGGCTGCCTGCTTCAGGTGCTGCTCGGGAACATCGCCGTTGAATCGACGTTCAAGCCCAACCTTTACCTCTTGCTCAAACCAACTTGCCTCGGTGTACCCATCTGGCACCTCAAACCTAGGCATCAGGTCACGCTTGTGAAACTCAACCTCACAGCGCTCTGCCACCAGGAGCGTGTTGTCGCAAGCCTCGGGGTGGTCTTTGAATATTTCCCGCATTTCGGCAGGGCTCTTGAGGTAGTACTCATTGCCGTCGAATTTGAATCGGTTTGGGTCTAGCAGCGTGCTGGCCGATTGCACGCAAAGCAACGCGCCGTGGGCATCGGCGTCGTGTGCGTGCGTGTAGTGAAGATCGTTGGTTGCAAGCAGCGGAATTTTTAGCTCTTTGGAGAGACGAATCAAATCCGCCATGGATCGGCGCTCAACATCGATGCCGTGGTCCATGATTTCGACAAAAAAGTTTTCGGCTCCGAAGATGTCACGGAACTCCGCCGCAGCCTTGACTGCCTCCTCGTATTGACCGAGCCTGAGTCGGGTCTGAACCTCGCCTCCGGCGCAGCCGGTGGTGGCGATGATTCCCTTGGAGTACTGCGCCATGAGCTCGCGGTCCATGCGAGGTTTCGAGTAAAAGCCCTCAATGGAGGCAAGCGAAGACAACTTGAACAGGTTGTGCATGCCTGCGGTATCCTGCGCAAACATGGTCATGTGCGTGTAAGCACCGCCACCCGAAACATCGTCGCCACCGCCGTCAGCCCAGCGCACTCTGGTTCGGTCCTGTCGCTTGGTTCCGGGGGTAACGTAGGCCTCAATGCCAATAATCGGCTTGATTCCAACTTCCTTCGCCTGCTTGTAGAACTCGTATGAGCCAAAACTGTTGCCGTGGTCGGTAATGGCAATGGCAGGCATGCCCATTTTGTGGGCTTCTTGAAGAAGCGGCTTAACCTTTGCCGCACCATCGAGCATTGAAAATTCGGTGTGCACGTGCAGGTGGACGAATGAGTCTTTTTCGCTCACAACGTGCCTGCTTTCAAAGTTTTTGGTAGGTCACTTAGCCTAACTTGCTCGAACCTAACTAGCCGCGAAGGACATTCAGGGCATGCTGCAAATCGGCCGGATATTGGCTTTCGTACTCCACTGTCTTGCCAGTCGTTGGATGCATGAAAGACAGGCGCATGGCGTGAAGCCACTGTCGATCTAGGTTCAACTTCTTGGCCAAAACCGGGTCCGCGCCGTACATGGTGTCACCTACCAGCGGGTGTCTGAAGGCCGAAAAATGCACTCGAATCTGGTGAGTGCGCCCGGTTTCCAGAACCACCTCAACTAGCGACGCGCTTGGAAAAGCCTCCAGGGTCTCGTAGTGAGTCACCGATGGCTTGCCGCCATCCATGACCGCAAACTTGAACTCGTGCTTCGGGTGTCTACCAATTGGGGCATCAAACGTGCCCGCCAGCGGATCCGCGAGTCCCTGGATGACCGCGTGATACACCTTGTGAACCGCGCGATCGCGAAAAGCCTGCTTGAGTCTGCTGTAGGCAACCTCGCTCTTGGCCAAGACCATTAGGCCGCTGGTCCCAACGTCAAGGCGCTGAACAATGCCTTGCCGCTCTTGAGCACCCGAAGTGCTAATGGCTATGCCCTGGGCTAGCAGAGCACCGCCCACCGTTGGGCCCTCCCAACCAACCGATGGGTGAGCAGCAACCCCTGCCGGTTTATCAACCACAACCAGATCTTCATCTTGAAACACGACTCGAAACCCTGGTACTTCAACGGGCTTGAGTTCGAAATTGTTTTTGGGCTCGGGTAACGAGACTTCCAGGAGGCCATCGTTGCTTAATTTGTCGGATTTACCCAAAACAACGCCATTGAGCAGTACGTTATTGCCCTCTAGTAGCTCGGCGG
>JBJTMG010000086.1:0-5398 GCA_046063415.1 Micrococcales bacterium | reverse complement strand
TATCTGGCCAATTCGGGTCCGGTTCACGCACTGGTGAATAACGCTGGTGGAGCGTTTGGAGCGGCCTCGGTTGAAGAAGGCGACCCCGATGACTGGCAACGCATGTTCAACGTAAATGTGCTTGGCCTCAAGCGAGTTACCAGTGCCCTGTTGCCTTTGCTTCGTAAGGCTGCCATTAATGGCCACGCCGATATCATGACCGTAACCTCAACGGCTGCGTTCATTTCGTACGAGGGTGGCGGTGGTTACAACGCAGCCAAGGCTGGAGCACACGCGGTTGTGGGCGCACTGCGTTTGGAACTGGCCGGCGAGCCAATTCGAGTTCTAGAGATTGCACCCGGCTTGGTAAAAACCGAGGAGTTTGCGCTGAACCGTCTGGGTGGCGATAAGGCAAAGTACGACGCCGTCTACGCTGGCGTAGAAGAGCCACTTGTAGCGGAAGACATTGCCGAAGCCATTGTGCACGCCATGGAACTACCGGCACACGTGAACCTTGATCTGATTACGATTCGCCCGGTGGCACAGGCGGCGGCGCACAAGTTGGTACGCGGGCCGCTCAAACCGAACTTGTAAGACGTGCGGCCTGATGAGACTCACCTGATCACTGTCTCGAAACGCTCAGCTCTCGCAGACTATACCGTCTTTGTCTCGGTCAAGTTTCGAGTTCAATTTGTAACCATTTGCACTAACAAAGGGGGTCTTTTTCAACGGCGCTCCTTTATTGACTACCGTTGCGCTCCTAGCTATGCCTCCAGGTAGTTTCTTTGTCAGAGATGCGCAATTTTTGTATTTCACTTTGGCTGCCAAAAGATTGGCGGCATTAACAGACTTAGCGAGTGCGGCAGCCTGTGCACTCGATTTAACTTTTTCAAGTCGGGCCTGCAACTCTTCTTTCGCTCCTGAAGAATCAAGAGCATTTACAGCAACAGCAGCCTCATCAAAGTAGTTCAACGAGTATGCCGTCTCAACCCGCTGAACGAGCTCAGTCGCCACTTGAGCGTGCGAAACCAGCCGTGATGCTTGTATCGCAACTAAGTTGCTCCAAGATGAAGACCACCCGCTGAAGTTCGCTCTTACACGGACAGCTAGATACTCACTTTTGGCGAACCCAGCCTGCGACGCAGCTCCAGATAAGATCTCAGAAGTCAGCATGAACTCACTTGCTGGGATTGTAACCAATGTAGGAACCGGGAAATAACTGGAGTCAAGATTCGGATCTAAGCCTTGTGCTTTTAGAGCAAACAACCCTACTTCAAAATTCTTCAACCCTTCCGATAAGGCTCCTGGCTGAAACTTGAAGGTTAGTTCTGAAAAACGAGAATCGGAAGGATAGGCGGTGCGGCTTGACAGAAAGGACGGTGTACTGTCAAGTTTTGCTTTCAGGATGGACTCTGCGGGGGCAGCCGGGTCGCGTGTGGGTGCGAGCGAGTTCAACTGGATCAGAGGAGCGGTAAAGAAATCCCCCACGGAACCCGGAACTAGAGCCTTCACTTTCTCCAACTTATAGTCGCCCCAGAAATTGTTTTCAGCGGTCACTGTAGTCGGGAAAAACCCTAGCCCAATGGCACATGTTCCAACGCCTCGAAATTCGTTACCTCTTAAATTGATGGAATCTTTCCACAAGCTCCATACATTCACCCAACAACCTTGATTGGCATCACCGACAAATAAGTTTTGGATAATGTTCGCGGTGCCACGGGACAGATCTCCGCCGAAACCGGTGGGGCCGAAGAGCCCAAAATTAGCTTCAACGTCGAAGGGACAAGCGCGGTAAAAGGCATTCCTTTCAAATTTTGATCCAGCCCCAAGTGTCACGCTGTTTGCCCCACAGCCAGTCTGACCCGCTATCTCACTATCTGTAATAGACACTGCAGAACGCGCTAGTTGAAGAGGTTGGCCACCCAAGAGCAAAACATGCTCAAAAATCACGCTGGAATATTCGCCAATCGACTTGATGGATTCATTGTTTCCTAGCTCGATTCGAACTGGGTTCTCGGCAGTACCGATAAGTCTGACATTCCCAGCTACTTCGAAGGTTACCGGCGTATTTGAGATGAGAGTAGCGCCAGCTTCAATCGTTAGTGTCACGTCTTTCGCCACTCTAATGGGCTTAGAGATCACGTAAGGCTCCGTCGAAGCGGCGATGACTTTATCCTGTGTCAAGTCTCCGCCGGAAAAGAGATCAGAAACTGGCGCCGCATGAGCTGGCAGGCCTGTTACAGCCGCCAAAAACAGAGCGACAGACAAAGTAAGCAGTTTTTTCAAAATTCCCCCATTTGACTTGCCCCATGAAACGCTCTCTAATCTACTGCAGAAGAAGCGCCAAGCCAAGAACCACAGATGGAGCCACCTAGGAGAATCGAACTCCTGACCTGCTCTTTACGAGGGAGCTGCTCTACCGACTGAGCTAAGGTGGCGAAGCCCGGCGAACCGCCAGGCAACCCCACAAGTTTATCTAACTGGCCACGCTGCCTGGAGCGTTGAGCAACCATTGGCGCGAATCAGAGTTAGCCACTGCTAAAGAACACCAACGCGCTTTAGGCGCGCTATGGCACTGTCCTCGATTGGCGAATCCGGCCCAATCACCCAACGGATGAACTTGAGAGTTCCGCGCGTTGTCGGCTGAATCAGCCATCGAGGCTTTGGTTTTAGACCGAGCATTACCTGGAATGGCGGCTCTAGCGATAGCACCGCTGCCTCGAATAACAGACGGTAGACCAGGCCCGCAACCGGTGGTAGCGGCGGATTGCGAATGAACCCCAGCACGTTGCGCGTGGTGTCGTCGACTCGCAGCAGGCCACGGGCGCGGAAATCATCGATGGCGGCAATCAACTGGTCCTCGGTCATGGGAACCGACGCCAACCCGAGCGGTTCAACCGACTTAGACCAGAGCGCAACGTAGGAGTCTGCCCCACCGGGAATCTCGCGCCAGGCGTACATTTGGTGGCAGCGCAAGAATGACTCCGTGAATGCTATGTGCACCCAAAGCAGAAGATCGGGGTCGGCGGCGCGATACGAAACTGGCGCCGAGTGGGTGGTTGGCTGGTACTTGCCGGTAACGCGTTCATGCAGGCGATTCACTCGCCTAGCCTCGCCAGCCACTGCAGTGTGCGAACCAAAGGTGGTCACGGTGAGCCACCGAATGGTTCCGGCCAACCGACCCAGCGCATCCTGTTCGTATCTTGAGTGCTGAGCAACTCCAGCAAGAGTGCCTGGGTGTAAAGCTTGCATCAGAAGCGCACGGATGCCACCAACCAGAGTTCCAAAGTCGGCATGCACAACCCACGGGGCATCGGTGGGTAGATAAAGTCCGGGCTCATCGCCGGCCGCAACCACCTCTAGCCACGGCGGAACCCCGTCGGGTGCACTGGATAGCAGTCGCCTAAACCGAACCGACATGGCTTCTTGGAATGCGTTGTTGGGCAAGTCACTTAACTTTCAAAGTAGGCTGACCACAAATTAACTCTGGTCTCGAAAGGTGCAACCGTGAATGAGCAAGAACTAATCCGTCAATGGAACCAAAGCCGCAACCAGTTGGTTATCTCGCAACTTGGACCAACTGTTTTGCTCATTACCACCGTGGCGCTGCTACAGTTTGGCCTTGCCGATGCCAGCGTTTACGTTCGAATCGGAACAATCGGTATCTTGTTGGCTTCGGGAATTCTGGGAGCCTTGGTTCAGTACTCGGTTGCCGCCGAGGCGCGAGTTATCGGGGCCGAGGTTTCGCTTCGCTTCCCTAACTCACCCCTGGCAAAGACCGTTGGCGCGCTGAGTCGCTGGTTCATGGTGGCTCAGTACCTAACGCCGGCGATCTTCGTGGGCATTTTCATTGCCCTTGGTTTGGCGCTCCTGGCCTAGACCACGGAGGCTAACAGACTGGTTCGTTGGTCGCCAACTTGCCATCGATGAAGAAGTTATCAACCGCACTGTTAACGCAGGAGTTGCTGCGACCGTAAGCAGTGTGCCCCTCACCCTTGTAAGTCACTAGGTAACCCTTTTTTAGGATTTTGTGGGCCAGTGATACGGCCTGCTCGTAAGGCGTTGCCGGGTCGCCGGTGGTTCCAACCACCACGATGGTCGGCGCTCCAGTAGCTGACATATTCTTGACCTTCTTAACCACGGGGTAGGGCCATTTGGCGCAGGCGATGCCACCCCACTGCCAGTAGCGTCCCAGCGTAGGGCTTGCCTTGAGCATGCGCTGGTTCTGAGCCTTCATGTCTGAGAGTTTTGACGACTGTCTTGAATCGAGACAAGAAATGGAAATGTTGGCCTCGGTCAGGTTTGAAGTGTAGGTACCATCGGCATCGCGATCGTTATAGAAATCCGCCAGCCTAAGAAGTGTCGTGCCATCGCCCTTGAATGCAGCTTTGAAGGCCGCGGTCAGGTACTGCCAGTAATCCTGCGAATAGAGGGCCATGATGATTCCGGTGTTTACCGCCCAGATGCTGACCTCACGCTTATTGTCCGTGCTGGTCAAGGGGGTGGCCTCAACCTGTTTTAGAAAGGCTCTGATTTTAGCCAGACCATCCTCGACACTGCCCGTGAATGGACAACCCGCATTTTTTAGGCAGTCGGCCATGTAGTCGCGAAGTGCCAAATCAAAGCCTTTGATCTGGTTGATGCTCTGTTGAGAGTCGGGTACCGATGGGTCTATGGCACCGTCTAGAACCATGCGACCAACCTTCTTTGGAAACAGCGCTGCATAGGTTGCACCCAACTGGGTTCCGTAACTGAATCCCAGGTAGTTGAGTTTTGAGTCACCCATGACCGCGCGGATTATGTCCATGTCCTTGGCCGCCGAGACCGTGTCAACGAATCCCAGTAGCTCGCCGGTGTTTTTCTTACAGGCCTTAATGAAGTTGGCCATGACCAGCTTGGTCTTGGCTAAATCCTTTGAGGAACCCAGCTCGTAGCCTGTGGTTCCATAGAGGAACCGGTCCATTGATTTTCCGTTTAAGCACCGAATGGCCGAGGAGTTCTGCACCCCGCGCGGGTCAAAACCCACGATGTTGTAGTTAGCGCGAAGGCGCTCGGTAGCAAAGCCATCGATGGAGTCTTTTACGAAGTTGAACCCCGATGCCCCCGGTCCACCCGGGTTCACCAAAAGAGAGCCCAACGGCTTGTTTGCAGAGGCACGGTGATAGATGACTGCCAGCGTGATCTTTTTGGAGGCGGGCTTGGACCAGTCCATGGGCACTCGCACTGAACCGCAGTACAGATCTGTTCCGCAGCTCTTCCAATCGACTTTTTGCTTCTCGTAATCGGCTACGGACTTGAAGTTTGCATTCATAGCAGCGCTCGATGCGCTGGAGACGGTAACACAACTTGTCAAAGCTAGAAGACTGGCGACCACGGCGGCTAAGTATGAAAGGGCCTTTTTTGACATGGCTAGTTTTTC
>JBJTMG010000085.1:0-2619 GCA_046063415.1 Micrococcales bacterium | reverse complement strand
CGAAATCGGTTTTTACAGCCCCTGGAGCTGGTGGCCATTCATGCTCGGTATTGGCGGAGCTGTTTCGTTTGCGTCACTGGCAGTTGGCCCGTGGCTGACTTTCATTGGAGTACCACTAGCATTGGTGGCTCTTGTTGGCTTTGTCTTTGAGTACAGCCGAGGACAGCACGCTCACTAGTTTTCTACTCTTAGAAGGCCCCAGGGAAAACCCTGGGGCCTTTTCTTGTTCTACCTAGTTCAAGCTCTTTTCGCCCATCTGCTAGCTCTGCCTAATGGATCCTAAGATTACTGACATCTGCGCGCAAGCTAGTTACAACGTTACGTCCGCCGGTTTTGACGAAACCCAGGGGGAAAAATACGGTATCGAGCAGTTGTGCAAGGCTCAGGCCTAATCCGAGGCAAATCGGTGCAGGAGGGGGGGGAGTACCGGAACCGTTGTATAGAGGTGTCTGAGGGTAGGGGCTCAAGCCTGCAGCCGATTTACTCACGACTCGTAAAGAGCGGTTTGGCCAACCCGCGCCAGCAGCAGACACTAACACATCGAACAGCCACCAAAGAAAAGTAAAGCGGCTGAGGTCGAAACCCCAGCCGCTCTGTGAACCTTGACTAGTGCAGTGCCTTGGCGTCCGATCCAGTAACAGCTTCGTGGTCGTGGTGAGCCGCGGCCAACTCGCTGGCAGTTACGGGAGAAACACGATCCTCAAAGAACCAGCGCGACATGCGAGCACGTAGACGAGCGCCCACTGTAATCTTGCCAGCAGCGTTTGGCCGGGCAACAGTTGGCTTGTAATCGACAAAGTCAACAAGCTTGTACATCTCGTGCGCGTCAAGTGCCTCGTGAACCTCAATGTACTCACCGTGTGGCAAGCGAACAATGCGCCCGGTTTCTCTTCCGTGCAGGACGATCTCTCTGTCCTTGCGCTGCAATGACAAGCAAGTGCGCTTGGTAATGACATACGCAATAATCGGGCCAACGATTAGCAGAATCTGCATGGTGGTCAACACGTGGTTCAGCGAAACCAGGAAATGGGTCGCAATAAGGTCTGTGCTAGCACCGGCCCAGAGAACCGCGTAGAACGTCACTCCGGCCGCGCCGATTGCGGTGCGGGTTGGGGCGTTGCGAGGACGGTCAAGAACGTGGTGCTCGCGCTTATCTCCGGTTACCCACGCTTCGATGAATGGGTAGGCACCAACGGCAGCCAGGAATACAAGAAGCACGATGATTGGCAACAGGATGTTCCACGACCAGGTGTAAGGTCCGGTGACAACCTCAAGGTGAGTTGGTGCCAGACGGAGAGCTCCGTCGGCCCAACCGATGTACCAGTCAGGCTGCGTTCCAGCCGATACCGGCGATGGGTCATAGCCACCGTAGTTCCACACAGGGTTGATTGACACGGTGGCAGCAACAAGCATGATCACGCCAAATACCAGGAAGAAGAAGCCTCCGGCTTTTGCAACATAAACAGGCATAAGTGGATAGCCAACGACGTTGTCGTCACGGCGGCCAGGTCCCGAGTAGTGCGTGTGTTTGTGGATGACCACCATGAACAAGTGAATGACTATGAAGACAAGGATGATAGCCGGGATAAGCAAAATGTGAAGGCTGTAGAGTCTTGCAACAATCTGTTCGCCAGGGAATTCCCCGCCGAATAGAAGCGATGACAAGTAGGCGCCAATTACGGGAACACCCTTGATCATGCCATCGATGATTCGTAGACCGTTACCTGAAAGAAGGTCATCTGGTAGCGAGTAACCGGTGAAGCCTGCTGCCATGCCTAGCACGAACAGAACGAAACCTACAAGCCAGTTGATTTCACGTGGCTTACGGAATGCGCCGGTGAAGAAGACACGCAACATGTGCAGACCAGCTGCGGCAACAAACAATAGCGCGGCCCAGTGGTGGACCTGACGCATTAGAAGTCCACCGCGCACCTCAAACGAAATGTCAAGAGTAGATGCGTACGCGATTGACATCTCGGCACCCTTTAGAGGCCCGTAGACGCCGTCGTAGATAACTGGAGTCATTGCAGGCTGGAAGAAGAAAGTCAGGAAGGTTCCCGAAAGAAGCAGAACGAGGAAGCTGTATAGAGCCACTTCGCCGAGCATGAATGACCAGTGGTCGGGGAATATCTTGCGACCGAACTCCTTTAGGATTCCGGCAACCCCAACTCGCTCATCGAGGTAGTTAGCGGTTCCTGCTAGGAAACCACCTTTTTTCTGCGGACTTGCAACAGAACTCATGATTTAGCGCTCCCAGAAGCTTGGGCCAACAGGCTCTTCAAAGTCGCCTTCGGCGACCAGGTAGCCTTCGGCGTCAACGGTGATTTTCAGCTGAGGTAGAGGACGGCTTGCCGGCCCAAAGATAACTTCGCAGTCCTTGGCAAGGTCGAAAGTTGACTGGTGACATGGGCAAAGTAGGTGGTGAGTGTGCTGCTCGTATAGTGCCACCGGGCAGCCAACGTGAGTACAGATCTTGGAATAAGCAACGATGCCGTTGTAACCCCAGTCGAGTTCCTTCTGGCTCTTGATGTCTGCAGGGTCTAGACGAACCAGCAGAACTGCTGCTTTTGCTTTTTCCTCGAGCTTGTGGTGCTCGAGTTCGCTTAGGCCTTCGGGGAT
>JBJTMG010000084.1:0-8213 GCA_046063415.1 Micrococcales bacterium | reverse complement strand
CCCTCGCAATGGTCAACTCGGGCGAGCGCCTCGACTACAGCACGCTCAAGTGGCCGACCGCCGACAAGCACTCGACCGGAGGTGTCGGCGACAAGATCACCCTGCCCCTTGCTCCGCTGGTTGCCGTGTTCGATGTTGCCGTGCCGCAGCTTTCCGGTCGTGGCCTGGGGCACACCGGCGGCACCCTAGACAAGCTAGAGGCGATCCCCGGTTGGCGGGCTGCCCTATCAAACGACGAGATGCACCGCCAACTAGCCGAGGTGGGCGCGGTAATCTGCGCCGCCGGTTCAGGGCTTGCCCCAGCCGACAAAAAACTCTACGCACTACGCGATGTCACCGGCACGGTTGAAGCAATTCCGCTAATCGCCAGTTCAATCATGAGCAAAAAGATTGCCGAGGGCACCGCGAGCCTAGTCCTAGACGTAAAGGTGGGCTCGGGTGCCTTCATGAAGACGCTCGACCGAGCCAGGGAACTTGCACAGACGCTGGTGGCTCTGGGGCAAGACGCCGGAGTCAAAACCTCGGCCCTGCTGACGGACATGTCCACACCGCTGGGGCGCAAGATTGGTAACAGCCTCGAGGTTGAAGAATCCGTTGAGGTGCTGGCCGGCGGCGGGCCCGCAGACGTGGTGGAACTGACCGTGCAACTGGCAACCGAGATGCTTCGGCTTGCGGGGCAACCCGATGCCGATGTTCGAGCCGCCCTGAACGACGGGCGCGCAATGGACAAGTGGAACCAAATGATTCGCGCGCAGGGCGGCGACCCGCTGGCCCCGCTCCCAAAGGCCCGCGAAACTCATACGGTAACAGCAGACCACGATGGCTTCCTCACTCAAGCCGATGCGCTTGCCCTTGGTATCGCTTCCTGGCGCTTGGGTGCCGGACGCGCTCGCAAGGAAGACGCCGTTCAGTTTGGTGCTGGCATTGAGCTTCATGCGACTTTGGGCGACCGCGTAACCGCTGGGCAGCCTCTGCTAACCTTGCATTCCGATGAGCCACAGCGCTTTGAGCGCGCGCTCGAGGCTATTGATGGTCAACTGAAAATCACCGCAGAACCACTGAGACAACCGCGTCAGATCGTCCTAGAGACCATCAAGGACTAGAGAGAACCCCATGGCAAACTACAACATTCGCAAACTTCCGAAAATCAGCCTGCACGACCACCTAGATGGCGGATTGCGTCCCCAGACCATCATTGAACTTGCCGCCAAGATTGGCCACCAGCTGCCAGCCGACAATGAACGCGACTTGGCCAAATGGTTCTTTGAGTCGGCAGACTCGGGTGACCTGGTTCGCTACCTAGAAACTTTCGACCACACCATCGCGGTCATGCAAACCAAAGAGGGTCTAACCCGGGTCGCTCGCGAGTTCGTGCTTGACCTTGCCGATGACGGCGTAATTTACGGCGAGGTTCGCTGGGCTCCAGAGCAGCACCTGCAGCAGGGGCTCACGCTTGACGAGGTGGTCGATGCCGTACAAGATGGTCTGGACCAGGGCATGGATGAGGTCACCAAGCGGGGCGGTTACATTCGCACCGGACAGCTTGTGACTGCTATGCGTCATGCCGACCGCGCACTTGAGATTGCCGAGTTGGCGGTAAGACACCGCTTTAACGGTGTTGTCGGTTTTGACATTGCCGGGGCAGAAAAGGGTTTCTTGCCATCGCGTCACAAGATCGCTTTTGACTACCTAGCAGACCAGCTATTTCCAGCCACCATTCACGCGGGTGAAGCCGACGGCATTGAGAGCATCAAGGATGCGCTGGTGTCGGGTCGCGCCCTGCGCCTAGGTCACGGTGTGCGAATCATTGAAGATGTCTTGCTCTCGCGCGAAGAGGGCGACACCGATGTGGTTCAGCTAGGGCCAGTTGCCCGCTGGGTTTACGACCAGCAGATTGCTCTGGAGTTGTCGCCGTCCTCTAACCTTCAGACCGGTGCCATCGCCGCTATTGGCGAGGACCTCGAGGACCACCCGTTTGACGTGCTTTACGAATTGGGCTTCAACGTGACCGTAAACGTTGACAACCGCCTCATGAGTGCAACCACTCTTACCCGCGAGCTAGAACTTTTGGTTGACACCTTTGGTTACGGTCCGGGAGACCTTGAGCAGTTCCAGATCAATGCAGCCATGGCTGCGTTCCAGGACCTTGAGGCTCGTGAAGAACTGGTTGAGATCATCAACCAGGCCTACGCTCGCATCTAGCAAACGGCCCAAAGGGACGCGGGGAACTTTGAGTCAACTGATTGATGCTTTTGGCGTTGGCTCTATCGCTCTTGGCGTTGAGGCCTCAGACTGGCGCGAGGCAATAGCGGCATCCGGCACGGGATTGGTTGCCAGCGGCTGCGCCACGGCAGATTACACCTCGGCCATGATTCAAGCGGTTGTGGAACTTGGTCCTTACATCGTCATTGCTCCAGGTTTGGCTGTGGCTCACGCTCGCCCCGGGGCGGCGGTGTTGAAAACCGGCATGAGCCTGGCGGTTTTAGCAAACCCCGTTGCCTTTGGTAACCAGGCTAACGACCCGGTCAGTGTGGTCTTTGGGCTTTCGGCGCTGGACCACGACAAGCATCTGGAGCTTCTGTCGGCCTTTGCAAACCGAGCATCGAGCCCAGGGTTTGTGAATTTATTGTTAAGTTGTAGAACCGAAGCCGAAATCCGCGCCCTGTTGTTCTAACCCTTTGCGAGAATGGGGGCATGAAGATTATCGCGGTCTGCGGAATGGGCATTGGCACCTCGGTGCTGCTCAAGATGAACGCAGAAAAGGTGCTCCGCCAGCTTGGCGTTGAGGCAACCGTTGAAGCCGCCGATATCGAAACGGCTCGTGCCAGCCGAGATGCTCAGATTCTGTTGACCACGCCGGATCTGGTTGAACGCCTCCAAGGCCTGCCAAGCGAGGTAATTGCCATTGAACACTTCTTTGATCTCGAGGAGATCACTCAAAAGCTGTCGGGAAGCCTCACCTAAACTCCTAGTGAGCCTAGAGCACCTGCTTCATTGCGAACTCAAGCTGAGCCAAAAGCGTCTTGGCTTCGGCCGCCGAATCGCCAACCGCCTGCAGGTAGCACTTTAGTTTTGGCTCGGTGCCGCTCGGGCGAACAATCACCCTGCGTCCGTCGGATAGGTCAAATCGCAGTCCGTCGGTAGGGGGGAGCTCAGCCGATCCAAGAGCCATGTCCGTGAATACCGCGGCTTGCCCAGCGAGCGTTTCAGGTGGGTTTTGGCGCAATGCCGCTACCTTGTCCTTTGCCACCTGAACCGTATCGAATCGCAGACTGATTTGACCGGTGGCAAAGTGTCCAAATTGGTTACCCAACTGGGCAAGGCGCTGCTCAAGGCTTGAGCCTTGGGCGGCCAAGCGCCCCGCCAGATCTGCCAAGACCAGCGCCGCACTTATGCCGTCTTTGTCGGGCGTTGCCTGAGGGTCAACGCAGTATCCAAGTGCTTCTTCGTAGCCAAAGATCAGGTTGGGAACCTTGCTGATCCACTTGAAACCCGTCAAGGTCTGCACAAAGTCCAGCCCGTAGTGCTTGGCAACCCCGGATAGCGCCGAACTCGAAACTATGCTGCAGGCCAGCGCTCCCTTGCGCCCTTCGCGGTGGGCTCGTTCCGCAGCTTCGGCTCCAAGCAGCAGGCCTATCTCATCGCCGGTGAACTTTCTCCAGCCCGAACCAAAACTGCAGTCGGCCACGGCAATCGCCAGCCTGTCGGCATCGGGGTCATTGGCAATGTCCAACTCGGCGCCAACGGCGTTGCCCCGTTCAAAGCTCAGATCCATGGCCCCCGGTTCCTCGGGGTTAGGGAAGGCAACCGTTGGAAAACTGCCATTGGGGTGAAGTTGCTGTTCCACAACTGCTGGCTGCTCCAACCCCACCCGATCAAATAGTGCGCTCAGGGTTTTCCAACCCACACCGTGCATTGCCGTGTAGACAGACTTGACCGGCTTGCGGGCGCTACCGCCCGAAACTAGGCGCGCAGTGCGCTCAAGATAGGCCTCGATAAGTTGGGCTCCACCGATCACAAAGTCATCGCTCTTGGCCAGTTCTGCAAAAGTGGTCGTGGCGGCAACCTGCAGAATCTGGGCCTCAATCTGGGCGTCTACGGGCGGCACAATCTGACTGCCTCCGTTGGCCCCTCCAAGATAGACCTTGTAGCCGTTGTCGCGGGGTGGGTTGTGCGAAGCGGTAACCATGATTCCCGCGCTGAACCCGCCATGCTTGACCGCAAATGCCAGCACGGGCGTGGGTACGTAGTCGTCAAAAAGCGTTACGGAAACCCCGGCACCGGCAAGAATGCGCGCCGAATCTTTGGCGAAGACGTCGCTGTTAAGGCGGCCATCGAACCCAATAACCACCGATGGCTGCGCAGGCAAGCCCAGCGCGGTGTCGCCGCCGGCGGCCTTTAGCCAGGCCGCGATGCCGGCGGCGGCCTGCCCCACCAGGACCCGGTTCATGCGGTTACTGCCGGCACCCAGCTCACCCCGAAGACCGGCGGTTCCAAACTGTAACCGCGAGCCAAAGCGAGCCTCCAGTTCATCGAGGTTGCCGGTTTCAATTAGCAGCGCCAACTCGCTGTGGGTTTGCGGATCTGGGTCCTGAGCCAGCCACTGTTTAGCGGCTGCTACAACGTCAATGCCAGCCATGTTTAGAGCTTGGCCACAATCTGGGCAAGAAGGGCGCTTATGCGCGGCTCGGCCTCGCGGCCAGCTTCAAGAACCTCTTGGTGGCTCAGCGGGGTCTCTTGAATGCCCGCAGCCAGATTGGTAATGAGGCTCAGGCCAAGAATCTCCATGCTGGCCTGACGCGCGGCAATGGCCTCGAGCGCGGTAGACATGCCCACAATGTGACCGCCAATGTGCTTGGCCATTTGAACCTCGGCCGGGGTCTCGTAGTGCGGTCCGCGGAACTGGGTATAGACACCCTCGTCCAGCGTGGAATCCACCGTGCGTGCCAGTTCGCGCAGGCGCTTGCTGTACAGGTCGGTTAGGTCAATGAAGGTTGCGCCCTCTAGCGGGCTGTCTGCGGTGAGGTTAATGTGATCACTGATCAGCACGGGTTGACCCGGCTTCCAGGTGGGCTTGATCCCGCCAGCGCCATTGGTAAGAATCATGAATTTTGCACCTGCAGCTGCTGCGGTGCGCACCCCGTGAACCACTCGCCGAACGCCGTGCCCCTCGTAGTAGTGAGTGCGAGCGCCAAGCACAAGCGCGTGCTTGCCGTTTGGCAAGAGAATGCTTCGGATGTTGGCCACGTGACCGGCAACTACCGGTGCCGAGAACCCGGTGATCTCGTGCGCGGGAATGCTGGCAACTTCCTGGCCAATCAGGTCGGCCGCTTTTGCCCAACCAGAGCCCAGAGTGAGCGCGATATCATGGTGCGCAACGCCTGTTCTCTTGGCAATCTGGGCTGCCGCTTCGGCGGCAATCTCGAATGGGTTCGTCGTTGAAATTTCGAGTGGGTTAGTCATGATTTGAGTCTATTCGTTTAGCCAAGGGCAACCCACTGCTGGCAGAATGGACTGGTGAGCACAACTCAGAAACCCAAAAATCACCACATCGTTATCATCGGTGGCGGCCCCGGCGGATTCGAAGCAGCCCTGAGCGGCAGGCAACTTGGCGCCGAAGTAACTCTCATTGAAAAAAGCGGAATCGGTGGAAACGCTGTGCTCACCGATGTGGTGCCAAGCAAGACTCTGATCGCAACAGCCGAGGCTGCGCAGCGCGTGAGTCACGCTACATCGCTGGGGGTCAAATTTAGCTTTGCGGGTCAGTCGATCAAGCCAAAGATCGAGATCGACCTGGGTGTTGTGAACCAGCGCCTAAAGGACCTTGCCGAGCAACAGAGTTCGGACATGCTAGAAGACCTGCTAGCGGCAGGTGTGCGAATCATTCACGGAACCGGGCGACTAGACGGCAACCACCACGTCATTGCCACAACCGTTGATTCAAAAGGCAAGACGCATGAAGAGCGCCTTGAGGCCAAGACCATCATTGTTGCTGTGGGTGCTCACCCGCGTGAACTTCCAGACGCCAAGCCCGACGGCGAGCGCATTTTTACCTGGGCTCAGCTTTACAACCTGCAGGAACTTCCCGAGCACATGATTGTGGTCGGTTCCGGAGTCACCGGAGCGGAGTTCGCTAGCGCCTATAACTACCTTGGTTCCGAAGTCACCCTGATCAGCAGCCGTGACATGGTTTTGCCTTCCAGCGATGAAGACGCCTCCAAAGTAATTGAGAAGGTGTTCCGTGGCAACGGAATTAACATCTTGAACAAGAGCCGCGCCGACAAAGTCGTCAACACCGGCAGTGGAGTTGAGGTCACGCTCTCCGACGGCACCGTGGTCAAGGGCAGTCACTGCCTTATGGCCGTTGGCGCAATCCCCAACACCACTGGCTTGGGGTTAGAGGAAGCCGGCGTCATTCTGACCGAGTCGGGGCACATTGACGTAAACAAGGTTGCTCGCACCTCGCGCGCCAACGTCTACGCGGTTGGAGACTGCACCACCTTCATGCCACTGGCCTCGGTCTCGGCAATGCAGGGTCGCACAGCGGTGTTTCACACCATGGGCGATGTCTCAGCGCCAACCAACCTCCGACACGTGGCAGCCAACGTCTTTACCGCGCCTGAGATTGCCACCGTTGGCTGGACCGAGCGCGAATTGCTCGATGGCAAGGTAAACGGTTTCGTCAAGAAGATTGAACTGGACACCAACCCTCGCGCCAAGATGCAGGGCCTAGAAGACGGCTTTATCAAGCTGATCTGCTCTACCGGCGGAACCGTTATTGGTGGTGTCGTGGTGGCTCCACGAGCCAGCGACCTGATCTACCCAATAGCCATTGCTGTGGAAAACCGTTTGACGGTAGACGAAGTCGCCCGCACCTTCACCATCTACCCGTCGCTCAGCACCAGTATTCAAGAGGCCGCTCAAGACCTGCACATTCCTAGCCTCTAGGAAAATCACGCGGTGTAAGAAAACTGCCGTAAAAAGAAAACCCCCACGATGTCTAATCGCGGGGGTTTTGCTTAAGAACTCTGGTTAGTCTTCGAACTCAATCAGCACGGTTCCGGCGGGAACAGTTTCTCCAACCGCGGCACCGATTGCCTTAACCACGCCGGCCTTGTGACTGGTTAGCGGCTGTTCCATCTTCATGGCCTCAAGAACCACAACCTGTTGGCCCTCGGTTACCGAGTCGCCTACGGCAACCGCAATCTTTACCACGGTTGACTGCATTGGCGCCTTGATATTGTTTCCGCTTCCACCGCCAGCTGCAGCGCCGCCCGATGCCTTCTTGCGCTTGGCAGCGCCAGTGCTTGCCCCACCAGAAGCAGGTGCCGCGGCAGCTCCACCACCAGCAAACAGGGTTGCGGGCAGCGATACCTCAATGCGCTTGCCACCAACCTCAACCACAACATTGTTGCGTTCGCCCGCTGGTTCGCCCTCAGAACCTTCTGCCGCAAAAGCTGGAATGTCGTTGTTCCACTCGGTCTCGATCCAGCGGGTGTAAATACCAAACTTGCCATCGCCCCCAATGAAGGCTGGGTCGTTAACGATCTTCTGGTGGAAAGGCAGCACGGTTGGCAGGCCCTCTACCTGCATCTCCGCGAGCGCTCGGCGCGCGCGGGCCAACGCTACATCGCGGGTTGCGCCGGTCACGATTAGCTTGGCAATCATGCTGTCGAACGAACCCGAGATTTCGTCTCCCGACTCAACTCCGGTGTCTACGCGAACGCCCGGGCCGCTGGGGGCCTTGAAAAGCTTGACCGGTCCCGGGGCTGGCATGAAGTTACGTCCGGCGTCTTCGCCATTAATACGGAACTCAAAGCTGTGGCCCTTGATGATTGGGTCTGGGTAGTCCAGCTTGCCACCCTCGGCTAAGCGGAACTGCTCGCGAACCAGATCAAGGCCGGTTACCTCTTCGGATACGGGGTGCTCAACCTGGAGTCGAGTGTTTACCTCAAGGAAGCTGATTGTGCCATCTTGGGCCACGAGGAATTCACAGGTACCTGCACCCTGGTAGCCAACCTCTTTGAGGATCGCCTTTGAAGCCTCGTAAAGGCGCTTGTTTTGGTCCTCGGTTAGGAAAGGAGCCGGTGCTTCTTCAACCAGTTTCTGGTGGCGACGCTGAAGCGAGCAGTCGCGGGTAGAGACCACAACCACGTTGCCGTAGTTGTCGGCCAGGCACTGGGTTTCAACGTGGCGTGGCTTCTCAAGATACT
>JBJTMG010000083.1:0-13608 GCA_046063415.1 Micrococcales bacterium | reverse complement strand
ACCCTGCGGACCCTGGAATCCGCCGTGGTCACGATCGCCATCGGGCTGTCCCTGACCAAAGTGACCTGGGCCTCCAAAGCCGTGGTCTCTATCCGGTCCGCCAAATTGGCTGAAGTTGTGCCCACGGTCGGGTCCGTTGTGACCAACTGCTAGACCTACACCGAAGGCCGCACCCAGTGCTAGGACACCGGAGACCGCATAGGTGGCAATCTTTACCGGGCGACGGTTCAGGATCTCTGAAAACTTGCGCTTGGGAGCTGGTTCTTGAATTTCGTAACTGGTTTCGTTGTTGTTTTGCTTTTCGGCCATGGTGGCCTCCTATCTATTGGAAGAGGGTCTTTTGGGTTACGAGCAAATTTGCTCGGTCGATTTTGCTAGTCGTCTGAACCGTTTTCCGATTCAGCTCCTGAGTCTTCATGGCCAGATTGCGAGTGCGAGGAATCGCCTTTGCGACTTTCGGAGTCATGCCCGGACTGGTGCGAACCTTCTTCGCCCTGTTCGGTCGACTCGTCCTGGTTGTCGTCGCCCTCTTCATCGCCGGTAAAAGTAGTTGGTGCAACTGGAAGAACTGTTGCATCGGGGGTTGGACTTGCGTTTGGATCCTCTGTTGAGGAGAGAGCGCTGGCCGATGCTGAGTCGGCGGTCGTTGCTGCGCCTTGGTTCGCCTGCGAAGCAGCAAATGCGCCGCCGCCGATGAGTCCACCAAAGACTAGGAATCCAGTTGCGGCGATTGCAGCAGCCTTGAAGCGTGGGTTTTTTGGTGCTTCGTCACCCTGATACTCGTAAGGCGAGTTCTGATTCTCGTTCATTTTGGCTCCTCGTTTTGAACCTGTGTGGTTCTTGCTTGCTTGAACTCTGTCAGCCAAGCTTGAGGAAAGTCAGGAAGAACGCTGGGAGTTATCTGGGAATGCCCAACTGCCCACGAACCACTTCAACATCACGCTTGATGGCGGCTACGAGTTCATCGAGGCCTGCAAATTTGGCCGATGGTCGCACGAAGTCCACGTACTGCGCGGTTACGATTTTGCCGTAGAAATCCAGATCGGTTCGGTCGAGCACGTAAGCCTCGAGCAACCTGGGGACCGCTTGGATGGTGTCGTTGATGCCAATTGAGAGCGCAGCCGGGTAGCGCTGCCCGTCAACCAATAGCCAGCCCGAATACACGCCGTCCATGGGCAGATAACCCTCGGATTCGCGCGAGAAGTTAGCGGTGGGAAACCCAATGGTCCGCCCGAGTTTGAGGCCGTGCTCAATTACCCCGATGGTCTCGTGCGGGCGCCCGAGCAAGCTTGCGGCCGCCGCGACATTACCGCTGTCCAGGAGTTCGCGGATTGCGGTAGTGGATATCTTGGAGCCAGACGCGTCAACGTGGTCCACGGCAGATACCGTGAATCCGTATTCGGGCGCGAGCACCTTGAGGAAGTCTGCATTGCCTAGTGCGTAGTGACCAAAGCGAAAGTCTTCGCCAACTACTATCTGCTTGGCTTTGAGGGTATTCACCAGAGTTTGTTGAACAAATGCCTCCGGCGGGGTGTCGGCCAGTTCATTGTCAAACGGTAGGGTCAGGACCGCGTCAATCCCCTGGGCTTGCAAAAGTGAGAGTTTCTGGTCACGACCCAGTAGTGGATCCTTGGACCAGCCCGGCTTCAACAGGGCGTCGGGGTGGCGGTCGAAGGTCAATACGACGGACTTTAAGCCAGAGGCCTTGGCAACCCGCACTAACTCCGCAAGCACTTCCTGATGCCCAAGGTGAATGCCATCGTACTTTCCAATGGTTACAACGGTTGGCCCAAAGTCTTCGGGGACCTGCTCTATGGATGTCCAGCTTTGCATTTTTACTGCCCGCTGCTGGTCTTTCTTTGCAAGCCAGAACAGGCCCCAGATAGGCAAAACAACAGGAATGTAGAGGTATCCCTGTCCAAAAGCCGACCACACCGATGCGTGCGCAAATAACTCCGGATGCGTGTAGCTAAGAGTACCCACGCTGGCAACACCGGCAAGCTCGAAAAATATGGCAATTCGCGCAAATTTAGCCCACCCAGCGGCTGGCTGAGCCAGTGCAAACGTGATCAACAGGTAGACCACTGCGGCAACCGCCGAGAGGCTATAAGCCAACGGTGCATCGTTGAACTTTGCAATGATTTGGTAAGTAGCACGAGCGGTTGCGGCAACGGCAAAGATTGCGTAAACCGCAACCAGTCCACGCCCAGCTCCCATGGAACGTTTGGCTGGCTTAGCAGGTGTATTTATTTTCACTAGTTATAACTTCCAGTCCAGATTTGATGCATTCGAACCAACATAACAGCGATGCTCAGCGCGCCTACACCAAGGACCACGGTTGACCACTTGGAGCGCTCCAGCAATGCCCAGAACACTGCGGCAACTGGAATGAAAACCGCCGTGATCAAGTAGGCCCAAAACTCCCCGATGTCGAGGCTCGCGGTTTCTCCCGAAATCACAAGAACAACGGTGATCACCAGCTGGATCAACACCGTGAGCTCGGTGAGCGCTAACGCCCCGACCGACCAGCCGCTGGGTGGTCGACCGAGAAAACCAAGAGCCAGAGCGAAAACTCCTACTCCCAGATTCAAGAATGCTGCAACCGCGTAATACTGCTCAATCATTGGATTCCTGCGCAAACACCACAACCGATTTGAGCTGGTTGCCGGAACGCTCCAGCAGAGCGACAAGTTCACCCTGCTGGGAGATACCGGCCAAAACCTCTTTGGATTTTGAATCCCTAGATGAAATGCGCTTCCCGTGACGAATGTCAATCACTTCTTGTTCGTCGAGACTGCGGCGCTCAAACTGCTGGGCGGCCGCATCGGCAGCGCTTAAGATTGGCAACTCTCCGGATTTGAGATTTGCTAACGGCTGGGCTTGAGAAATGGTGTAGTGGCCAATTCGGGTGCGCCTCAACGCGGTTAGATGACCTCCCACGCCCAGGGAGGCGCCAAGGTCTCGAGCGAGCGCACGAATATAGGTTCCCGAAGAGCAGTCAATGACGGCCTGAATATCTAGATACTGGCCGTTTTCAACCAGCTGCGGAGTACCAAGTAACTCGAACCTGGAAATTGTCACCGGCCTTGCCGCCAGCTTCACCTCATCACCCGAACGCACCTTGGCGTAGGCGCGCTTGCCATCAACCTTGATTGCGGAAACCGAGCTTGGGATCTGCAGAATATCTCCACGCAGGGTTGCGAGCACCGATTCGATCTGCTGGGGCGTGATTGACCCCACCACGGCAGGGTCGGCTAGGGTCAAAACCTCGCCCTCGCGGTCATCGGTGATGGTGTTTGCACCCAACCGAATTGTGGTTTCGTAGGTCTTGGACTCACCGACCAAAAATGTGAGCAACTTGGTGGCAGCATTCAGACCAAGAATCAGCAAACCGGTAGCCATTGGGTCTAGAGTTCCGGCGTGACCAACCCGTCGAGTACCCGCCAATCCTCGCACCTTGGCAACCACGTCGTGGCTGGTCCAATCGCTTGGCTTGTCAACAAGCAGCAGGCCGGCGGTCTTCAACTATTCGTCGTCCGATTCGATCTTGCGAGGTTCTTTATACGGATTGGCCTCACCCGCAGGCTTTGCTGTCTTGGCGAGCTTGTGCACCTGCTCGTCGCGAGCGCGAGCCTCGGCTAGCAAATCGTTCAAGTGAGCCGCAACTTCGGGCACCTCGTCAGCGACAAATTCCACAGTCGGGGTTAGCCGAATTGAAAGGTTTCGACCAACCTCGGAACGAATCTTTCCTCGGTTCTTTTCGATGATTGCCGCCGACCGCTTTTTATCGTCTTCGGAACCAAAAACCGTGTAGTAGATAGTCGAGTGTTGAAGATCCGGGGTCACCCTGACATCGGTGATTGTGACAAATCCTAGGTCAGGATCCTTCACCGCACGCTCTAAAGCTTCCGCGACCAACACCTTGATTCGCTCCGCCAATTTGCGGGCGCGGGCATGATCAACCATTACTGACTCCTTGCTTGCAGAAGCCCCGGGTTAGACCCGAGGCTTCTCGCGCATCTCGAAGGTTTCAATGATGTCCTCGAGCTGAAGCTCGTTGAAGCCACCAAGTCCGATACCACACTCAAAGTCAGTCTTGACTTCGGTGGCGTCATCCTTGAATCGCTTGAGCGAGTCAATCTTGAGGTTGTCGGCAATGACCTTGCCGTCGCGAAGAACGCGGGCGCTGGTGTTTCGCTTGATGGTTCCCGAGCGAACAATGGAACCTGCAATAGTTCCCACCTTGGATGACTTGAAGAGTTCGCGAACCTCGGCGGTACCGAGCTGGAATTCTTCGTACTCTGGCTTGAGCATGCCCTTAAGTGCCTGCTCAATGTCATCGAGGGCCGCATAGATTACCGAGTAGTGGCGAACGTCAACGCCTTCGCGGTCAGCTCGCTCGCGCGCCTTGTTGTCGGGGCGAACGTTGAAGCCAATGATGATTGCGTTATCGACCGTTGCAAGGTTGACATCGCTCTCGGTAATGGCACCAACACCGCGGTGAATGATTCGTAGCTGTACCGAATCATCGACCTCAATCTTGAGTAGCGAGTCTTCCAGTGCTTCAACAGCACCGGAAACGTCACCCTTGATGACCAGGTTGAGGCTTTCAACCTTGCCGTCCTCCAGAGCCTTGGTGAAGTCCTCGAGGCTAACGCGCTTACGAGTCTTAGCAAGCAGAGCATTGCGGTCGGCAGCTTCGCGCTTTTCAGCGATCTGTCGGGCTTGGCGTTCGTCATCGGTCACCACAAATGTGTCACCGGCGCGAGGGACCGATTGCAAACCAAGAACCTGAACCGGGCGGCTAGGGGTGGCTGCCTCAACTGGCTTACCGTTTTCGTCAAACATGGCTCGAACTCGACCATGCGCCGAACCAGCAACAATCGGGTCTCCAACGTGAAGGGTTCCCGACTGCACCAGAACGGTAGCAACCGAACCACGACCCTTGTCAAGGTTGGCCTCAATGGCAACACCACGAGCGTCCTTGTTTGGGTTGGCGCGCATATCCAGGGCAGCGTCTGCGGTTAGCAAGACGGCATCTAGAAGGTCAGGGATACCCTTGCCGGTTAGAGCCGAGACGTCAACGAACATGACATCGCCGCCGTACTCCTCGGCAACCAGGTTGAACTCTGTGAGCTGCTGACGAATCTTGGCTGGGTTGGCCGATTCCTTATCAACCTTGTTTACGGCAACCACAATTGGAACGCCGGCAGACTGCGCATGGTTCAAGGCCTCGATGGTCTGTGGCATGACGCCATCGTCGGCTGCAACCACCAGAATCGCAAGGTCGGTGACCTGGGCACCACGGGCACGCATAGCGGTGAAGGCCTCGTGACCCGGGGTGTCGATAAAGGTAATAGCCCGATCAATGCCCTCGTGTTGAACGTGCACCTGGTAGGCACCAATGTGCTGGGTGATTCCACCAGCCTCGCCCGCAATGACATTCGAGTTTCGAATGCTGTCTAGAAGTCGAGTCTTACCGTGGTCAACGTGACCCATGACGGTCACTACCGGAGGTCGAGCTTCTAGGTCTTCCTCTTCGTCTTCATAGTCGGTAGAGATATCCAGACCAAAGCCCTCGAATAGCTCGCGCTCTTCGTCTTCTGGCGACACGATCTCGATCTTGTAGCCGAGCTCGGCGCCAAGAATCTGGAAGGTGTCCTCGTCAAGCGAGGCAGTTGCAGTAGCCATTTGGCCAAGTGCGAAAAGCACGGTAATCAGCTGGCCGGCTGTGGTGTCAATCTTGTCAGCAAAGTCTTGGATTGAGGAGCCACGGCGCAGGCGCAACACGGTGTTGCCGTCGCCGCGAGGTACTACTGCACCACCCAGGCTTGGGGCGTTGTTCCGCTGCTCAAACTCTTCGCGCTTTGCACGCTTTGACTTACGAGCCTTGCTTGCACCGCGAGACCCACCCTTACCGAAAGCACCGGCGGTACCGCTGGAGTTACCTCCGCGACCGCGACCCGCACCACCAGCTGGACCGCCTCCTGGGCGAGCAAAACCTGGGGCGCCCGGGGCACCTGCACCACCGGCTGGGCGAGCAAATCCAGCTCCCGGAGTTCCGGCTGGGCGAGCGAAGCCACCTGGGCGACCTGGACCACCTGCACCGGCCGGACGGCCAGCGCCACCTGGAGCGCCTGGACGACCTGGGGCGCCAGGACGACCAGCGCCTGCCGGACGAGGACCGCCTGGGCGGCCCATTCCCTGACTAGGTGCGAACGGGTTGTTGCCCGGACGTGAAATCGGACGAGGAATTCCCATGCCCTGCGCGGCCGCGAATGGGTTGTTACCCGGACGTGGGATACCCGCCGGTGCTGCGCTAGGTGCCGAGCCCGGGGTTGCCCCTGGGGCAGCTGGCTTTGATGCATCTCCGCCGGCCGACGGCGTTGAGGTTGGAGTCGAAGATCCCGGAGTAGCAGGTGCTGTCGGAGCCGGAGCGGTTGCTTCCTTGGCTACTGGAGCCGCTGGGGTCGCTGGAGCCGCAGGAGTCGGAGTGGCTGGGGCCGGCGTTGGGGCGGCTGGGCTCGGGGTCGCTGCTGGCGCTGGAACGCTGGCGGCCGATTCTGCTGGTTTCGCTTTTGGAGCGGCTGGTGCTGCCTTGGCTGCTGCAGCCTGCTGTGGGAAAGCGTCCCGAAGCTTCTTAGCTACCGGGGGTGCAATGGTCGATGAACCGCTCTTGACGTACTCGCCAAGCTGTTCAAGTTTTGCTAAAGCATCTTTGGTGTCAATGCCAAGTTCTTTAGCAATGTCGTATACGCGTGGAAGTGCCACTTGTTTTGTTCTCCTGTCTGGGGCCTACCCCAAACAGGGCAGGCTTTAAAGCTGGTGGGTACTCATTTCGAGCAACTCATTAGATGTCCAACATCGTTTCTGCCTGTTCTATGTGTTTTAGAAGCCCTGCTGTGTCAAAGTTTCCGCTGACTTTGAAGGCTCGCCCAAAGGCTTTGCGATCGTTTGCCAACTTGAAACATTGCACCGATGGATGCAACCACGCGCCTCTTCCTGGAGAAACCGCTTTGGCATCGGGCACTATCTGCCCAGCGACCAATACAACGCGGAGTAAATCTGATGGATTTGAGCGCTGGCGACAGCCAACACAGGTTCTTACGGGTTTCATTCTAACCCCTGCCCCAGCGGTTGCCTAGAAACTTCTGGTTCTTGGCCTATTCGCCATCCAGGATGCTGTCGGGCTGAACGTCGATCTTGGCGCCGGTTAAACGGGCTGCCAAGCGCACATTCTGACCTTCCTTGCCAATGGCCAGCGAGAGCTGGAAATCTGGCACCAGTGCGCGAACGTGCTTGGTAGCGGCGTCTAGCATGTAGCTACTCGAAACCTTTGCTGGAGACAGCGCGTGGGCCACAAACTCGGTTAGGTCCTCGCTCCAGTCAACAATGTCAATCTTTTCGTCATTGAGCTCAGCGGTGACGGCGCGAACTCGCTGCCCAAGTTCACCAATGCAAGAACCCTTTGCGTTTACGCCTGCCTTGGTGGCACGTACCGCAATCTTGGTGCGGTGGCCGGCCTCGCGAGCGACCTGCACAATTTCAACATCCCCGTTGGCGATTTCTGGTACCTCAAAGGCGAAAAGCTTACGAACCAGCGATGGGTGACTGCGAGAAACCGTTACCTGTGGTCCCCCACGGGTACCTCGCGCAACCTTGGTGACGTAAAAACGCATGCGCTTACCGTGACTGTAATCCTCACCTGGAACCTGTTCGCTATCTGGCAGCATTGCCTCAACGGTTCCTAGGTTCACGTAAACCAGGTATGGGCGCGGACCTTGTTCGATAACACCCGTAACGATGTCTTCTTCCTTGCCCTTGAACTCTCCCATTAGGGTGTCGTCGTTGATTTCTCTGATTCGGGTGGCAATGACCTGCTTGGCCGAATAGGCGGCGATTCGACCAAAGTTTTCGGGCGTTGCGTCAACCTCACCGGTTTTGTTGCCCTCTTCGTCAAGCTCCGGGACAAAAATGCTCACCTTGCCGGTCTTTTGATCAAGTTCGGCACGAGCCTCATCGTGGTTGCCAACGTGCTTGTGGTAGGCCGCAACAACGGCAGCCTCAATGATTTGAACCAGTTCGCTGAATGGAATTTCGGCTTCGGCTTCTACTTGCTTTAGGAGTCTTAGATCAATGTCCATTTTCAGTGCTGCCCTTACCGTTACTTCAGTTCTAGTACTGCCGATTCTAGCGGTACGGCTCGGCGGTCTCCATTTCGTCGATTCCAGATGTCAACCTGACCGCTCTCAAGACCCTTGCCCACGATCACGATATTGGGAACCCCGATAAGTTCAGCATCACCAAACTTGACACCGGGGCTGACCTTTGGTCGGTCATCTAGAATCACAGACTTGCCAACTGCTTCAAAGTCCGCGGCAAGTTTCTCCGCAGCCTCGAATACTGTGTCATCCTTGCCGGCGGCGACGATGTAAATGTCTGCTGGGGAAACTGCCTCGGGCCAGATTAGACCTTTGTCGTCGTGGTTCGCTTCGGCCAGAACCGCAACCAGTCGGGTGACGCCGATTCCATAAGAACCCATGGTCACTACCTGAAGCTTGCCGTTCTCGTCTAGCACCCGCAGGTCCAGGGCTTCGGCGTATTTGCGTCCCAGCTGGAACACGTGCCCGATCTCGATTCCACGCGCTAGCTCCAACGGGCCAGAGCCGTCTGGGGCCTGGTCTCCCTCGCGAACCTCGGCCACGTCAGCAATGCCATCGCCCTCAAAATCGCGGCCGGCGACAAGATCGAAGACGTGCTTCTGGTCTTGGTTGGCACCGGTAATCCAGGCTGTGCCGGTCACCACTCGAGGATCCAAGAGGTAGGTGATGTCCGTGGTGGAGCCCTTACCTAAGACCTTGGTCACCTTGCCGTCGGCAATGGAAACCGGGCCGATGTAGCCCTTTACCAGACCAGGGTTTGCAGCGAAATCTGCCTCGGTTGCGGCTTCAACCTCGTTGGGCGAAAAGGCAGCCTCGGCACGTTTGGCGTCTACTTCGCGGTCACCTGGGAGCCCCACAACCACCAGCGATCGTTTGCCCTCGGGAGAGGTGAGAGCCAGCACAACGTTCTTAAGAGTGTCGGCCGCAGTCCACGGACGGTCGGAACGAGCAACCTTTGCGTTGGCCAGATCCACAAGAGTGGCGATGGTTGGCGTGTTGGGCGAGTCATGCACAACTGCGGCAGGCAGGCCATCGATGTCTCGTGGCTCAGGCGCAACCGTCTTCACAGCCTCAACGTTGGCGGCGTAGCCACCGGGCGACCGCACGAAGGTGTCTTCGCCAATAGGCGATGGCGACAGGAATTCTTCTGATGCGCTTCCGCCCATGGCTCCAGCATCTGCTTTTACAATCACGTAATCTACGCCAAGACGGGTGAAGATTCGTTCGTAGGCGTCGCGCTGCGCCTGGTAAGCAGCCTGCAGGCCCTCGTCGGTCAGGTCAAAACTGTAAGCATCCTTCATGACAAATTCGCGACCGCGCAGGAGCCCTGCACGAGGTCTGGCCTCATCGCGGTACTTGTTCTGAATCTGGTAGAGCGCTACTGGCAGATCCTTGTAGCTGGTGTAAAGGTCCTTCACCAAAAGGGTGAACATTTCCTCATGGGTTGGAGCCAGCAGGTAGTCCGCCTTTTTACGGTCTTGAAGCCTAAACAGGTTGTCACCGTATTCAACCCAACGGTTGGTTGCCTCGTATGGTTCTCGTGGCAAAAGAGCTGGAAAGAAAACTTCTTGCGCGCCGGCATTTGCCATTTCCTCGCGAACAACCTGCTCGATCTTTGCTTTCACAGCCAAACCAAGGGGAAGCCAGGTGTAAATACCCGGTGCGGCACGGCGAATGTATCCTGCGCGAAGCAACAACTTATGGCTAGCTACTTCGGCTTCGGCTGGGTCTTCGCGCAGCGTGCGGAGGAACAAGGAAGATAGGCGTGTTGGCATGCGTCCATGCTACACAACCAGAGACCAGGGTTACTTGGCAACCTCTACCGTTGGGCTGCCTACCAGCGCCGGATCCATGGTTTCCGCCAAGCGGTTGGCTTCTTCAATGAGAGTTGCCACAATTTCTGACTCGGGAACGGTCTTGATTACCTCACCCTTGACAAAAATCTGACCCTTACCGTTGCCCGATGCGACACCAAGGTCGGCTTCACGGGCCTCGCCTGGGCCATTGACAACGCAGCCCATGACAGCCACACGCAGCGGAACCGTGAGCTTCTCGAGTCCTGCTGTCACATCATTTGCCAGCTGGTACACATCTACCTGAGCACGGCCACAACTTGGGCAGCTGACAATCTCAAGTTTGCGAGGGCGAAGATTCAGAGATTCAAGGATTTGTGAGCCAACCTTGATCTCCTGAGCAGGTGGCGCCGAGAGCGAGACTCGAATGGTGTCGCCAATTCCCTTTGAGAGCAGCGCTCCAAAGGCAACCGAAGACTTAATGGTTCCCTGAAACTCGGGGCCGGCCTCGGTGACGCCAAGGTGAAGCGGCCAGTCGCCCCGCTCTGCGAGCAGCTCGTAGGCTCGCACCATGATTACCGGGTCGTTGTGTTTTACCGAGATTTTGAAATCGTGAAAGTCATGTTCTTCGAACAAACTGGCTTCCCAAACTGCGGACTCAACCAGCGCCTCGGGGGTTGCCTTGCCGTACTTTTGGAGCAGTCGTGGGTCGAGCGAGCCCGCGTTTACACCGATGCGAATAGAAACTCCAGCAGCTTTAGCCGCCTTGGCGATTTCTCCAACTTTGTCATCGAACTGTCGAATGTTCCCCGGGTTCACTCTCACCGCGCCGCAACCGGCATCAATTGCCTGGAAAACGTACTTTGGCTGAAAGTGAATGTCAGCGATGACCGGTATCTGAGACTTTTTCGCAATGATGTGCAGCACGTCGGCATCATCCTGGCTTGGACAAGCTACTCGAACAATGTCGCAACCCGATGCCGTCAACTCTGCGATCTGCTGCAGGGTGGCGTTGATGTTTGTAGTTGGGGTTGTGGTCATGGACTGAACCGAAATGGGGGCGTCTCCACCAACCGCTACTTTGCCAACCATGATCTGGCGGGTCTTGCGTCGAGGAGCCAGTACCGGAGGCGGGGCCTTTGGAAGTCCAAGATTTACAGCTGGCACGTATTGCTCACTTTCTGGGTGAAATCTGTCACAAGCCTAGAACACGAATGATTACCCGAGTTGCACCGGGTTTACGAAGTCAGCAGCGATTACCAGCAGTCCTACCGCTAGCAAAACGAACCACATGACCGTGGTGAAAGGCAGCATCTTTGCTGTGTCAACCGGACCCGGATCTCTCTTACGGAACAACTTGAAGAGGCCGCGCTTTATGCCCTCGTAGAGAGCGTTTAACACGTGACCGCCATCTAGGGGCAAAAGCGGAACTAGGTTGAAAACAAACAGACCTATGTTTAGGGAGCCGAGCATTAGCAAGCCCGAGGTTAGCTTGCCGAGTGCATCGTACTGATCATCGGAAGCTATTTTTCCTACGATGTCGCTCACTCCAACGATGGAAACTGGGCCATCTTGAGCTCGTTGTTTTCCGGATACCAGTTCAACGGTTAGCGCATAAAGCTTCTGGGGAAGTCCCAGAATCAGTTGACCGGTTTGGGCAGTGGCATTCCAGGTGAACTCCAAGGTCTTTTGAGGAGAAAATGGCAGTCTCTCGGCATCTGCCGTGATTCCCATTACCACCCGCGGCTTGAGAATTGGCTTGTTGTTGCTGTCAAGAGCAATCTGGCCTGTCTTGGGATCTGCATGTGGGGCAAGCATGGTCACCGGTGTGAGGGTGATTGATAGCAACTTGCCGTCTCGCTGCACCTTCAGGCTCAGCGGAGCGGTTCCTGTCTTGTCAATCTGGACACGAAGTTCGTCTAGAGCGCGAACCGCAACTCCGTTGGCTTCTACGATTCTGTCGCCGGGCAGTAGCACTGCAGATTTGGCAGGCGATACTGGGTCATCGGTTGCGCAAGTCTTGGAGTCCCACGCGGAAATGCAGTCCGAAACTGAGGCCACCTTGGTAGAGGACTGCCAAACCCCAACACCAGACAAGGCGATGGCAAAAAAGACCACTCCCAAAACCAGATTCATGAAGGGGCCACCCAGCATGACTGCTATGCGTTTTGGAACGCTCAAGCGGTAGAAAGCGCGATTCTGGTCGTACTCGCCGTCTACGCTGGCCTGATTACGGCGGGCATCGCGAATCCAAGTTGCCAGGCGGCCAAACTTCTGCTTTTCACCTTCGGGTGGCAACATTCCAGAGATTGCAATGTAGCCTCCCAGCGGAATGAGTTTCACGCCGTACTCGGTTTCGCCTCGCTTTCGGCTAAACAAGGTTGGCCCAAAGCCGATCATGTACTTGGTTACGCGAGCGCCAAAAAGTTTTGCCGGAACAAGGTGTCCAATTTCGTGTAGTCCAATGGAGATACCAACACCAAGAAGAAGCAAAACAACACCAATTAGGTAAGCGACAGAATCATTCACGTTCAAAACCTAACTTCGCTTGCTGACATTTTGGTAAGAGTTTCTGCCAGTTACTAACAGGCTCGAGCGATCTGTGCATCCGCCCGATTTCTGGCCCAGGCCTCTGCCTCTAAAACTGCTTCAAGGCTCAGGTTTGCAACACCGTCATGGGCCTCTACAACGCGCTCGATTAGGTCGACTATCTGGTTGAACCCGATTCGCCCTTGGTGGAACGCCTCCACAGCCTGCTCGTTTGCGGCGTTGTACACCGCAGGGAAGGTACTACCCGCGGCCCCAACCTGCCGTGCTAAAGCGACCGACTTGAAAACACTCTCGTCCAGCGGCTCAAAAGTCCAGGTGGCCGCTTTGGTCCAGTCGCAAGCGGGAGCCACGTTTGGCACACGTTCCGGCCAGGACATGCCCAGCGCAATGGGAAGCTTCATGTTTGGCGGGGAACACTGGGCAATCACGCTGCCATCGATGAATTCCACCATGCTGTGCACCACCGATTGAGGGTGGACCGTGACATCGATGCGGTCAAACGGAACACCGAAAAGCAAGTGAGCCTCGATGACCTCGAGCCCCTTGTTCACCATGGTTGCCGAGTTTGTCGTGACTACCTTGCCCATTACCCAGGTCGGGTGAGCCAGGGCCTGCTCGGGGGTTACGTTCTCGAGTTGCTCTCTGGTCCAGCCCCGGAATGGGCCGCCGGATGCGGTGAGGATTAGCTTTCTAACTTCGTCTGGAGTTCCAGCCAAAAGACTTTGAGCCAGAGCCGAATGCTCACTGTCTACCGGGACAATCTGCCCGGCTCCGGCCGCCTCTGTCACCAGGGTGCCGCCGACGATGAGGGACTCCTTGTTTGCCAGAGCCAAGGTTTTTCCGGTTTTCAGAGTGGCCAAGGTAGGTGCCAAGCCAATAGAGCCAGTGATTCCATTCACTACGACCTCGGCGTCTGTGGTTTCCACTAACTCGGTAGCGGCCATGGCACCTAAAACCGACTTGGATCCGGGGACCCCGAACTGTTTGCGTTGCTGTTCCAAAAGTTGATCATTGGTGCCAGCGGCGAGCCCCACCACCTGGAAACGGTCGGGGTTTTGGGCAATGACTTCTAGGGCTTGAGTGCCAATAGAACCGGTTGAACC
>JBJTMG010000082.1:0-5132 GCA_046063415.1 Micrococcales bacterium | reverse complement strand
TGCCGCCCGCTTCGCCGGAGTGCAGCTCTACCCGCTGCTACGAACCCGAATCTTTTACGCGGTGACCCAGGAGCTTGGGCTGTTTGACGCACCCCACCCAAACTTTGCCAAGACCGAACTCAACGAGTCCATGGCCCCAATAACCAGCGTCGATGACCTGGCGCCGGCCCAAGCCGTGGTGGTGCCGTTTCGCCGACGCGTGGCCGGTGCCGAACCCTACTCGGACCGCATTCGCGAACAGCTGGCCGCTCAGGGCAAGAGCGTTAGGGTCCTTGATTTCATTGACCCAGATAACCTGGCCGACCTTGACCTTGAGCGGTTGCGAGCCTTCTTTGCCACCCAGTACACCGACAAGGTAAACGAGTTTTTGCGGTACGCCAGCCGTGGGCCTGCCGAGGAGCGTTGGAACAAGATCATCGATGCCTTTAGGGCCGAGTTTGGCATTGAACTAGAGAAGTTTCAGAAGTACCCAAAGTATCTGGTGCGCCGCACACTGATTGACCAGCACGGCTTTGGGCAGTTGTTCAAGAACCTTGGCACCAAGGAGCTCTACCTGGTCAACGCCTACAGCGAGCCGGGTCTGGTCGTTGCGGCCAAGCGAGCCGGGGTGAAGGTTTACGAGATTCAGCACGGGTTCATTAGCCCGTATCACCCGGCCTACAGTTACCCGGCGGTAGGGGCGCTGGGCGGGTTGCTGCGCCGCCGCCAGAAGGTGGACTCGGCAGCCGATGTGCTACTCACCTGGGGTCCGTACTGGGGCAAGGACACAACCCTTCCGGCGGGGGCAACCACGCAGGTCTCTGGCCCAACCGCGCCGTTTGACCAGTACCGTCAGGCCGTTTTAGCGCAGGATCGCATTGTTCCCAAGCAGGTGCTGTTCACAAGTCAGGGGGCGGTTGGCCAGGAGTTGTTCCAGGCTGCGGTTGCTACCGCCCGCGCCCTTACCGACCACACCGTGATCTATCGCCTGCACCCAAACGAATCGCTAGAGGATTACGCCGCGCTTAGCCGCGACCAAGAGGCGGCCGATGCCAAGCCTCTGCCAGCAAACTTCAGCCTTTCGCACCGAGACCCGATCTTTTTAGATCTGGTTAGCCGCAGCGAGTACCTTATTGGCGCATTCTCAACCACGCTGTTTGAGGGGCTCGCGCTGGGTTGCAAGGTGCTGGTGTTGCCGCTTCAGGGATATCAGAACGTGCAAGCCGCAATAGATAGTGGCGACCTGACCCTGGTTAGTAGTCTTGAAGAGTTGCCGCAGGCCTTGTTGAGCGCCAAAAAGGCCAACGACCCATACCGTTACTACTCAGAAATCAGAGGCTAGTCATGATCGACTTTCAGCTAAACGGCCGCACCTTTGGCTACCTGAACCCCTACCTGATTGCCGAGATCGGCGTAAACCACGAGGGTTCGCTTGACCGCGCCAAGCAAATGATTGACCAGGTTGCCCGCGCCGGTGGCCACGCCGCCAAGTTCCAGACCTACAAGGCCGGCACCCTGGCCGCCAAGACCACCAGCCCCGCCTACTGGGACCAGACCAAAGAGGCCACCAGCAGCCAGTACGAACTGTTCCAGCGCTGGGACAATTTTGGCCCCGATGAATACGCAGAACTTGCCGCGCACTGCAAGAGTCAGGGCATCGATTTCTTGAGCACCCCTTTTGACATGGATGCGGTTGACATGCTCACCCCACTGCAGCCGGTCACCAAGGTGGCCTCGGCCGACCTCACCAACATTCCGTTGATCCGCAAGATCGGCAAGACCGGCCGCCCGGTGATCATGTCGGTTGGTGCGTCAAACCACGAGGAGATCAAGCGCTCGCTAGACGTGCTTCTCACCGCCGGCGCCGAATCGGTTACCCTGCTCCACTGCATTCTCAACTACCCAACTCCACGCGAGCACGCTCAGCTCTCGCAGATTCAGGTGCTGCAGGAACTGTTTGGTAGCCAGGTAGCCATTGGCTACAGCGACCACGTTCGTCCAGAAGACGATGGCTCGGTTCCGGCACTTGAGATCGCCAGCATCTACGGTGCTCGCGTGATTGAGAAGCACTTTACCGACAACAAGCAGGGCGTTGGCAACGACCACTACCACGCGGTTGACGAAGCCGACCTGGCCGCGTTCGTAAAGAAGCTTGAGCTCTACCGCACCCTCTACGGAACCCGCGAACACAGTCTTACCGCCCAAACCGCCGCAATCACCAACGCCCGTCGTCGCGTCATTGCCGTGCACGACCTTGCGGTTGGTCACGTGATTCAGGAATCAGACCTCATTGCGCTTCGCTCCAACGTTGGCATTGAAATTGCCCACTGGGATGACGTGGTTGGAAAGACCGTCAAGGAACCCATTGCCGCCGAGCTGCCGCTTGAGTGGAGCCAGCTTTCCTAGAAAGTTTTTCCAAGTCTCAGGCATAAATTCTTGGGTCACAAAGTTATAACGAGAGGCGGGGGCGAGTCCCGCTCGCAGTAACTTCCCCTCAAACCCCTCAGGAGCCCTGCCTTGGCCAAACTGCTTTATCGTCTAGGACTCTTCGCGGCTAAGCGTGCCTGGCTGGTGGTCATCTCCTGGATTCTGCTGCTGGTAGTTGGCGTGACCGCCATGCTCAGCTTTGGCGGGACCCTATCCTCGGCAATGTCCATTCCGGGAACCAAAGCGCAGACGGTTATCGACAATCTAAAGAAGTCTTTCCCAGACGCCAGTCGCGGAACCGGTCAGGTGGTCTTTCACAAACTGAACGGCGATGCCTTCAACGCAGCCGATCGCAAAGCCATTGCCGAGGCGCTCTCCAAGACCACCAAACTCGAGCTAGTGAACTCGGTGGTCGACCCCTTCCAGACCGCTCAAACCAGACTCGAAGGCGCGCAGAAACTTGCCAAGGCCCAGCGTCAAATTGCCGACGGTTACCAGACCATAAAAGACAAGACGGCGCAGCTGAAAGCTGCCCAAGCCAAAATCGCCGATGGCCGGGCCTCACTTGAGGCTAACCAGACCAAGCTCAACCAGCAGGCCGCTCAGTTGGCAACTCAGCTAACCGACCTTGAGACCAAACTGGCCCAGGCAAAGGCCGGTGGCGCTCCTGCCGAAGCCCTGGCCCAGCTTCAGGGCGGAATCGCTCAGGTCAAGGGTGGTCAGGCCCAAATTGCCGCTGGACAAAAGCAGCTTGACGCGGGCAAGAAGACCCTAGAAACCAACGAGCAGAAAATCACCGATGGCTTCGCAAAACTTGCCGAGGCCAAAGCCAAGCTCCCCGGTGCTACCGAAAAGACCGCTCTTGCGCAAAAGATTTACGACGCGTCCCGCGGATTCAAGACGGTGTCCAGCGACGGCGCAACTGCCGTGGCCATCGTGGTGTTTGATCTGCCAATAGCCGATGTCGCTGCGGATAACCGCACCGCAGTGGTCGAACTGATCAAGGCAGCCAACCTGCCCGGCATTCAGGTTGAGTTCTCGCAAGACCTGACCAAGTCGCTCAACTCGATTCTTGGCATTGGTGAGGTAGTGGGCTTGCTAATTGCGGCCATTGTGCTGTTCCTGATGCTTGGCACTTTTGTGGCAGCTGGGCTGCCCGTGATTTCGGCAATTATTGGCGTTGGAGTAGCCGCAACCCTAACGCTGTCGGCGTCCTCGACCATTGAAATGACCAGCACAACGCCGGTGCTCGGAGTCATGCTTGGCCTTGCCGTGGGCATTGACTATTCGCTCTTCATTTTGAACCGCCACCGCAGGCAACTAAAGGCGGGCGTGGGATTGCGCGAATCAATCGGCCTAGCCAACGGAACCTCGGGTAACGCCGTCACTTTTGCCGGCTTGACCGTCATAATCGCCCTGGTCGCGTTGAACCTCACGGGCATTGGGTTCCTAGGCCTCATGGGTAACGCCGCTGCCTTTGCAATTGCCATTGCGGTGCTGGTGGCCCTGACCTTTACTCCAGCGGTGCTCTCGCTCCTGGGCATGCGAGTGCTGAACCGTCGTGAGCGCAAGGCGTTGGCGGCTCTAAAGTTGGCCGGTGCAAGCGCCGCAACCGAGCACGCGGCAGAGAACCAGAGCGAGCCGCTTGACCTGGCCGCCGGACCAGAGGACCACCACCGCCAACTCTGGGTCACCAAGCATCCGGTAATCAGCAGCCTTCTGGCACTCGCGGTAATTGCCACCGTTGCCATTCCATCGTTCAGCATGAGACTGGGCCTGCCAGACGGTTCCTCCGAGCCGCTAGACAGTACCCAGTACAAGGCCTACAGCCTCATTACCAAGGCGTTTGGAGCCGGTGCAAACGGACAGATCATTGCCGTTGCAACCTCGCAGCAGCCGGTACGCGGAGACGACCTGCTAAAGCTCAAGGCTCAACTGGCCAGCCGAATCATGACGCTGGACAACGTGACCGCCGTGGTCCCGGCAAAGGATTCGCCAGATGCCAAGAGCATCATGCTTCAGGTGCAGCCCTCGGACGGCCCTTCGAGCCTCACCACCGAGCAGGTTGTGCGCGAGCTGCGCAACCTTGCACCAACGCTCAACCGCGACCTAGGGGTTGAGTTGGGCGTGACCGGTTTGGCCGCCAGTAACATCGATGTCAGCCAGAAACTGAGCAACGCGCTTCCGCTCTATCTTGGAACCGTGCTCCTGCTCTCGCTGCTTCTATTGATTCTGGTTTTCCGCAGCTTTGCGGTGCCAATTGTGGCAAGCGTTGGCTTCTTGCTAACCGTTTTTGCAACGCTCGGTGCGGTGACCGCAGTGTTCCAGTGGGGTTGGTTGGGGTTCATCTTTGACATTCACGACCCCGCTCCGGTTCTGAACTTCTTGCCCACCATGGTCATTGGTATTTTGTTTGGCTTGGCCATGGACTACCAGCTGTTCCTGGCCAGCGGAATGCGCGAGGCCTATGTGCATGGAGCCTCGGCAAAGCGCGCGGTCGACCTGGGAATTTTTGGTAGTCGCTCCGTGGTCATTGCTGCCGCCATCATCATGATCTCGGTCTTTGGTGGCTTTGCGTTCTCGCACATCACCATGATTCGCCCGGTTGGTCTTGGTCTGGGGGTTGGTGTTCTGGTTGACGCGTTCCTAGTTCGTCTGGTGCTGGTCCCCGCCATGCTCTCGCTTTTGGGCGACAAGGCCTGGTGGCTGCCAAAGTGGCTAGACCG
>JBJTMG010000081.1:0-12931 GCA_046063415.1 Micrococcales bacterium | reverse complement strand
AATTGGAGGCTGCTTGCGCTTCTGCTCAACAAACTGCAGAAGCGGTTTGCCGGTAGCCTGATCCTTCTTTTGAGTCCACCCCTCGGTGGCAGGTCTGATCTGCCGCGGCTCGGTCATGGGTGTGCTCCTAAAACTTGGGTTCAGCAGGCTCGCAAGCCCACCCATCAAGTTTAGGCTGGCGCAACCACCGTGGTGCCAACACCTTGCTCAAGCACTCGCTCAAACATGGCGGGCTGGGTCAGGTTTTCGCCGAGTCTGTTCACCTTGCCGTCACCGTGGTAATCGCTGGATCCGGTGACTATGAGCCCGTGCTCAAAGGACAGTTTGTAGAGCCAATCGGCAACATGTGAGTCGACATCGCGGTGGTGAATCTCAAAACCACCGAGTCCAGCATGAATCAGTTCGGTGAATTCGTTGGTTGGCATGGGCTGACCAAGACCTGGGCCGGTTCCGCGGGCCATTGGGTGAGCCAAAATTGGCACGCCTCCAGCTCCGCGAATGAGCGCGATTGCCTCTAGGGTAGACGGAACGCCTCGAGTTGGCTCGTAATACTTGGTACCCGGGCGCACCAACCCAAAAAACGGGGTGCGTTCTTCAAAAATTCCCTTGGCTACCATGGCATCGGCAATGGCCGGGCGTCCGGCGGTTTTTCCGTTGGAGATCTGCTCCAGCACGTCTTCCCAAACCACGTCGTAGTCTTCGGACAACCGATCGGTGATGATTTTGAGGCGCTCGAGCCGCATGGCAACAGAGATTGCGAGGGCTTCTGCCAAGGCCTGGTTATTTGGGTCGGGCAGCAGGGCGAGCATGTGTACCGAGAAACCTTTGACCGTGCCGTCTTCTCTGATGCGAGAGCCCCGCGTGGTGACCTCGATTCCGGGAACCAGACCAATGCCAAGCTGGCGGGCGGTGTGCTCGGCCTCGGCCCAACCGCTGGTGGTGTCGTGATCCGTGATTGCCACCCAGTTCAGCCCGGCGGCATGGGCGTTAGTTACCAGCTCAGCCGGTGAGTCGGTTCCATCGCTGCGGTTGGTGTGAGCGTGGAGGTCGATTCTTGCGTCGGCGGCCACGTTGAAGCTGTTTATAGAACTCATCGTTGGTTCCTTTCCATTTCGTTTACGCTTCAAACCTACCGTTGACCGCCGACCCAGAGGTGGCTCAGTTGAGTGGCAGAATAAGTCCATGAGCAACGACGCCAAACAGCCCGAGTCAGCCAAAAACCAGAGCCTCGAGGAGCGCGGAAAAAACCGCAGCAGAACCCCTCACAGCGCCGAGTTCCTGAAGTACATGGGGAGTGGTTGGGCCGAATCCAATTCCAAACTTCCAGACCCCGATGACGTGGCCGCCTATGCCTCGGCTAGACGAGCCAAAGTTGCTCAGCGGTTTGCCGGCAAAGTTGTGATCATTGAAGCCGGGGCATCCAAGACCCGCAGCAACGACACCGAGTACCGTTACCGTGCGCACTCGGCCTTTAGCCACCTGACCGGTTGGGGTTCGGCCACCGTTCCGGACTCGGTCTTGGTAATTGATGCTCGAACAACCAGCGCAGGTGAATACACCGGAAGCGCGCCTGCCACCCTGTTCTTTAGACCAACCGCGGGTCGCCACACCGACGAGTTTTTTGCAAACCCAGCGATTGGCGAGTTCTGGGTGGGTGAACGACCTAACCTGTCACAGGTCAGCGCGCTGCTTGGGCTGCCAACCCGAGACCTCGCCGACCTTGAAGGCGCGCTGTCGGCAGTTGCCGAAAAAGACAAGTTGACGCTGACCAACGCAGAACTCGCCGAGTTTGCGAGCGAACTGCGACTAGTCAAGGACGAATACGAGATTCTTGAGATGCGCAAGGCCGTTGCGGCGAGCGCACTTGGCTTTGAGAATGTGGTTCGGAACCTGGAGCGCGCCACCAAGCACCCGCGCGGCGAGCGCATAGTTGAGGCGGCGTTCTTTGCCGAGGCGCGCGCCAATGGGAATGACCTTGGCTACGAGACCATCGCTGCCAGTGGCGAGCACGCTTGCACGCTGCACTGGATCATCAACGATGGTCAGGTGAAAAACGGAGACTTGATTCTGGTGGATGCCGGAGTTGAGGTCGACAGCCTGTACACGGCAGACATCACCAGAACCCTGCCGGTAAGTGGAAAGTTCAGCCCAATCCAACGCAAGATTTACGAGGCGGTTCGTGAGGCGGCCGATGCGGTATTCGCAATCGCTCGCCCGGGTATTCAGTTCAAGGAGCTGCACGCCGCAGCCATGAATGTGATTGCTGCACGCACAGCCGAGTGGGGGCTGCTACCCGAGGGTGTCTCGGCCGAAGCCTCGCTGGATCCAGAGAAGCAATATCACCGCCGGTTCATGGTTCACGGAACCAGCCACCACCTGGGCATCGATGTCCACGACTGCGCCCAAGCGCGACGCGAAATGTATCTGGAGGGGATTCTGGAGCCGGGCATGATCTTCACAATCGAGCCGGGACTTTATTTTCACCGCGATGACCTACTGGTTCCCCAGGAGTATCGCGGCATTGGCGTTCGCATTGAGGATGACGTTCTGGTCACGGCTAACGGTGTAGAGAATTTGAGCGCCGGACTCCCTAGAACCGCGGACGAGATTGAAACTTGGATGGCCAGTCTGCGCTAGTAGTCGCGGCCTAGCCTAGGCAGTTACTGGCCGTTGATGCACTTTTCTTGGTGCTCGCGAATGGCGTTTCTGGCCTGATCTTGCATGGCCTCTGGAACCAAAACCTGGTAGCTGGCCGCCACCACTGACGATGCCGACATGAACTCGTGACGGTTGCGGGACATGGAAAAACGCAACACGTTGAACAGCATTCCGAGACCTGCGCCAATGACAATGGCGCTGCCAACCGAGAAAGTGGTCATGGATGTTGCCTGAGCTGCCGAGGCGGTGGCATCGGTTCCTGCTGAACCAAAGAACAGCCCAAAAATCAGACCCAGCCAGGAACCTGTTATTGCGCCGCTGAGTGCAACCCGACCATAGGAGAGCTTGCCGCGAACCCGCTCAACGGTCTTTAGATCGCTGCCAACAATGGCAACCATGGGAGCCGGAAATTCGTGGCGGATCAGCTGGTCTACACAGTCAACCGCAGCCCCGTAGTTGTTGAACTCGGCTACCGAAACCCCGTCTGGAATCGACTGCAGGAGATTGCGGTTTTTACGGCTACTTGGGACATTGCTCATTGTTCTATTCTGCCCTACCCCTCGCCTAGAAAGAGGGCTACGGCTAAGGTTGTAAGGTGAGCGCTTCGAGAGTATACGTTGCCCGTTTGGTGGGCTGTGGCGTCTTTGACCCGGTTGGCGACAAGGTTGGCAAGGTCATTGACGTTCTTGTTGCGTACCGTAAAAACGGAGCCCCAAAAGCCACCGGAATGCTGGTTGAAATCAGTGGTCGCCGCAAGGTTTTTGTTCCAATCACGCGCGTTACCTCGATATCGGCTGGTCAGGTTATTACCACCGGCCTCATTGACCTGAGACGCTTTACCCAGCGCGGCCAGGAGCAGCGAGTCATTGCCGAGCTTCTGGGTCGCAAGATGCGCTTGCTCGACGGTTCGGGTTTCGCAACCATCGAAGACCTGGCGATCGAACAGAACAACCGCAAAGAGTGGATTGTTTCGGAACTTTTCCTACGCCGACCCAAAACTAGTTCATCGCCTTTTGCCCGAGGTGCGACCGTTTTTGCGGCTTGGGAGCAGGTTTCCGAAGAGGCCAAAAACCCCGAAGAAGGCCAGAGCGCACAGCAGCTAATTGCCACGTACTCGGACCTGCGTCCGGCGGACCTGGCAAACGCTCTGCTCGACCTACCGGACGAGCGCATGATTGAGGTAGCCGAGGAGCTCGATGACGAGCGACTAGCCGACGTGCTAGAAGAGCTTCCCGATGACGAGCAGCTGGATATCATCGAGGAATTGGAAGACGAGCGCGCCGCCGAAGTTCTTGACCTCATGGAACCGGACGACGCCGCCGACCTCATGGCAAACCTGCCCGCCGATCGCACCGAGGCACTGCTTCAACTCATGGATGAGGACGAGGCCGAAGATCTTCGTCGACTCATGACCTACGCCCCTTACACAGCCGGTGGTCTAATGACGACCGAGCCGATCATTTGCGCCGCCGACGCCACGGTTGCCGAAGCCATGGCTCTGATTCGCAGGGTCGAAGTTGCGCCCGCCTTGGCAGCGAGCGTATTTGTGACACTGCCGCCTTACGAGACCGCTACAGGGCGGTACCTGGGCGTGGTTCATTTCCAGCGCATGCTTCGCTACCCACCGCACGAGCGTCTGGGCTCTCTGCTTGACACCGAACTCGAGCCGATTCGCCCGGACACACACATTCGCGCTATTCACCGAACCCTAGCCAGTTACAACCTGGTTGCACTTCCGGTGGTAGATGCCGAACAGCGACTCATTGGCGTGGTCACCGTTGATGACGTTCTTGACCACCTGCTGCCAGAAGACTGGCGAACCGAAGAAGAAGATGCCGTGACCGACGGGCACACCCAGAGCGGAAAGGTTGTGAAAAATGGCTAAGTCTGATCGTCTTGACTCCCCCATTGGTCAGCGCAACCGCCTGGTTTCCAAGCTTTCGATTGACCAGGAGCGCTTCGGACGCGCTTCCGAGTCTTTCGCTCGCGCCATGGGTACCGGCCAGTTCCTCATTTGGATGTCGGTTTTTGTGACCGTCTGGATCACCTGGAACTGGTACGCCCCAGAGGGCATGCAGTTTGACCCAAGGGCGCTGAACTTTACGCTGCTCACCATGATCTTGTCGCTTCAGGCGTCCTACGCTGCCCCTCTTATCCTTTTGGCCCAAAACCGCCAGGCCGACCGCGATCGGGTAAAGACCGAGCAGGATCGCCAGCGGGCCGAACGCAACTTGGCCGACACCGAGTACCTGGCCCGCGAGGTTGTGGCATTACGCCTGGCAATGGAAGACCTGGCAACCAAGGACTTTGTGCGCGACGAACTAAAGGACCTGCTCAAGGACTTGGTTGAGGAAATCGCCGCCGAGCGTGCGGGCAGCAAGCCGACCACCCGAAAGGCTCCGCGCGGAGTTGAGTAACCCGCAGGTGTTGGCCGCCCTGGCCAAGGTCATTGACCCAGAGCTTCGTTTACCGATCACCCAACTTGGCATGGTTGGCGAAACCAGCATTGACTCCGGGGTGGCTAACGCGGTTATCAAGCTAACGGTTGTTGGATGCCCGGCGGCGGATCGCATTGAGTCCGAAGTTACCGCGGCTCTTTCTGGCATCGATGGCGTGCACTCAAGCTCGGTGACCATGACGGTAATGACCGCTCAGGAACGAGAGGCACTCAAGACCCAGTTGCGAGCTGGTCGGCCTGCTAGGCAGAATCCTTTTGGCGCAGAAACCCTAACCCGCGTCTACCTGGTTGGTTCGGGCAAGGGTGGCGTTGGCAAGTCATCGGTGACTGCTAATTTGGCGGTTGCTCTGGCAGCTTCGGGTGCCAAGGTGGGCCTGGTTGACGCCGACATTTTTGGTTTCTCAATCCCCGGTCAGCTGGGCATCTCAGATAAACCAACCCGCCTCGACGACATGATTTTGCCGCCGGTTGCTCACGACGTAAAGGTGATCAGCATTGGCATGTTCCTAAATGACAACAAACCGGTGGCCTGGCGCGGACCAATGCTTCACCGTGCGGTTGAGCAGTTTCTAGTTGATGTTTACTGGGGCGACCTGGATTTCTTGCTGGTTGATCTGCCTCCCGGCACTGGCGATGTCGCCATTAGTCTGGGGCAGCTGCTGCCGACCGCCAAGAGCATTGTGGTAACCACACCTCAGGTGGCTGCCGCTAGCGTTGCCGAGCGTTCGGGTGCCGTTGGTTTACAAACCGGTCAAGGAATTTTCGGTGTGATCGAAAACCTGTCTTGGCTGGAGCAGGCCGATGGCTCGCGTCTTGAACTTTTTGGCTCGGGTGGCGGGGCTGCGGTTGCGGAACGGCTAAGCCACTTGAGCGGGACTTCGGTACCGCTGTTGGGGCAAATCCCGGTGAGCGTTTCGCTCCGCGAGGGCAGCGATGCCGGGCAGCCGGTGGTGCTGTCCCACCCAAGTGATTCGGCCACTTTGGAACTGCAGCATATTGCCCAGAAGATTGCCACCGACCGCATTGGCCTTGCTGGCAAAAAGTTACCTGTAAACCTGGCTTAGGTTCGCTTACACTTGCCCAGTGAGTGAAAACGGAATCCAAAACCTTCTTGCCGACTTGGGTCGGCACGCGTCATCGGTGGAAATAATCAGCCCCATCAATGGCAAGCCCATGTTTGTGTTGCCACAGTTTTCGGCAGCAGAAGTTACCGAGGCGGTGCGCGCCGCAAGGGCGGCGGCTCCCACCTGGGCTGGCACCCCAATTGAGCAGCGAGCACGAATTCTGCTTGGACTTCACGATCTGCTAATCGCTCACCAAGAGGAACTGCTTGACCTGCTGCAGTTTGAGACCGGCAAGGCCAGAAGCCACGCCTTTGAGGACTTTGCCGGCGCTCTGAACTCAAGCCGTCACTACGGCAAGATCGCGCCTCGAGCGCTAAGAACCAAGCGAGTGAAATCTGGCGCTCCAACCTTGACCAGAAACTATGTCGACTACGTGCCGGTTGGAGTTGTGGGAGTCATTACACCCTGGAACTACCCGCTAGCTCTGAGCGCGCTAGACGTTCTACCGGCTCTGGTTGCAGGTAACACCGTCGTCCAAAAAATCGACAATCAGACCTCGCTCACCGCAATTTACCTGCGCCGACTAGCACTTGAGGCTGGCCTGCCGGCCGAAGCCTGGACCATTGTGGTCGGTGACGGTGCCGAGGTTGGAAACGCAGTAACCGACAGCGTGGACTACGTAGCATTCACGGGCTCAACGGCAACCGGAAGAATCGTGGCCCAGCGTGCGGCCGCCCGCCTCATTGGCTATTCGCTGGAACTTGGTGGAAAGAATCCCATGATTGTGCTGCCGGGAGCCGACCTAAAGAAGGCGGCCAGTTTGGCGCTGGGTGCGGCCATTGGCAACTCGGGTCAGCTTTGTGTCGCTATTGAACGTTTGTACGTTCCGAACAGCATAAAAACCGAGTTTCTGGCGGAGATCGGCTCGCAAGCCAATTCGCTAACCGTTGGCAAGTCAGACAAGTTCGACATGGATCTGGGAACCCTTGCCAGCTCCGCCCAGCTTTCCCGTGTAATTGGCCTTCTAAACGACGCAGTTTCCAAAGGCGCAAAGCTGGTTGCCGGAGGCGAAGCGCAGCCCGAGCTTGGGCCATACTTTGTGACTCCCGCTGTCATTACCGATATCCCGGCAGATGCCGCCATGGATCGCAGCGAGGTTTTTGGGCCGGTACTTCAGGTCTACGGTTACGACACGGTTGACCACGCTATTGAACTGGCAAACGACACCAACTACGGGCTAAATGCCGCGGTGGTTGGGCCAGAGCGCGAGGCGGTTGCGGTTGCCCACCGGCTAAATGCCGGCAGCGTCAACGTGAATGAGGGTTTCAGGGCCAGCTTTGCCAGCATGGAGTCGCCGATGGGCGGTTTCAAGGAGTCTGGCATGGGCCGGCGCAACGGCGACTACGGTCTAACCAGATTCACCGAGACACGTGCCATTGGTGTGGCTGGCGGCCTGCTCAAGTTGCCAAGTCGTGCGCGCGATTACCGCAGCATTTCCAAGTTGCTCATTTTGCTAAGCAAGGTTCTGCGCCGACTACCCTAGCCTCGCAAAGCGGTAATGGCTGAACACCCAAGCCCAATCCCCAGCGCCGAAAGCTAAACGCCCAGCCTAGGTCGCCTCGGAATCAAATGGTGCAGCCTGTCCTGGTTCCAAAACCGGTTTCGGTAGCGCCGAGGCACCCGTGCTTGCAGCCACTCCAGAAGCGGCGGCAGCGGCATTTACCCCGCGGGGCTTGACCTCATCGTCTTCCAAGAGAGCCTCGCGAATGATCCGACGTGGATCGTACTGCCGCGGGTCGAGCTTCCTCCAGTCCAGGTCTTCGTAACCCTCGCCGAGCTCTTCCTGCAGTTGGTCCTTGGCGCCTTCGGCGAATCTACGAAGACTCTTGGCCCACTTGGCAAGTTGTTTGGCGTAACCCGGAAGCCGTTCGGGCCCAAGCACCAGGGCGGCAATCACCGCCAAAATGACTATCTTCTCGCCGCTTAGACCAAACACCCTTAAAGGTTATGCCCTCTGGCTACCAGCCTTTGCTCTGTCACGCATTTATGCTTGCCTCAGGAGCGCGCATGGTAGACAAAATCAGCAGTTGGAAGTTCACCGAGGAGTTCCCGGTGGAAACCGAGGCACTCACCCGAGCACGCATGCGCGCCGAAGAACTTGGGGTTGAGTGCATCACGGCATCGGTGGGTGCCCAGCTGGCGGTATTGGTGAGCGCGCTTGGCGCTAAAGCAATAGTTGAGGCAGGCACCGGCACCGGAGTCTCCGGGCTGTGGTTACTGTCTGGTTCAAGAGACGCGGTGCTCGCAACCATCGATGTCGAGCCAGAAAACCAAGCGGCCGCAAAGGTAGCCTTCACCGAGGCCGGGCTCAAGGCCGCCCGCACGCGCGTGATTTCTGGGCGAGCTATCGACGTCATGTCGAACATGGCAGATGCCGCCTACGATCTGGTTTTTCTAGATGCCGACCGCGATTCTTTGGAGTCTCAGCTTCACGAGGCGGTACGCCTGCTGAGACCAGGTGGAGTTGTTGCAATTGCCCACGCGCTTTGGCGTGACCGAGTACCCGACCCCGCCATGCGCGATGACGCAACAGTTATTTACCGAGATGTGCTCAGGTTTTTTAAGTCGCAGGACACCTTTATCTCGGCCCTTTCGCCAATTGGCGATGGCCTGCTGATTGCATCCAAGCTTCACTAAAACCTTGTTAAAGAAAAATCGGGCCGGATCCGCACAGATCCACCCGATTTTCGTTAATCGTTTTAGCGGTTAACGACTCCCTCAAGAACCTGGTGAAGGTTCTTGGCCTCTTCATCGTTTACGGATACCACCAAGCGACCGCCACCCTCAAGTGGGACGCGCAAAATGATTAGCCCGCGAGGCTCACGCTCTGCCTCCATTGGCCCGTCTCCGGTGCGTGGCTTCATTGCTGCCATTGTTTGACTCCTTGTATTGCTTGGCACGAACGTGCCGACACTCCATTATCCCAGACCATATTTGGGCTCAAAACCGAAAACCTTTCCAAAATCTTTCGGCTTTGTAACGTTTCCCTAAACACCTTTTGAAAAGTGCGGTTATCCCTATGGGGGTGTGAAATCTGGCGGGTAGTAGACCCAGGTGAACCAGATCCAAATGACTTGCAAAGCCACCGATGCCAACACCAGATTGGCCTTGCGCTGGGCCGGCCAATCCCGACTCCAGATGCCCAAGGCTAGAAAGACCGGAAAGGCGGGAAGCAAAATTCTGAAGATGCTAGATTGCAGCAGAAATACCCCAAACAGGTACAGAAAATACGAGCCCACCCAGAGCCGAAGCTCACTGCCTAATTTGCGCATGGACTTGGCAAACATGACGGCCACCATGGCAGCCGCGACCAGAATTGGGATAACGGTTCCCCAGACCAGGCCAAGGTGATACTGCAGAAAACCAAACCACCCAGTGAATGGCATGAGGTGATTGTTGTCGGTGTAGCCGTAGCGCCAGGCCAACTCGGTTGCCGTGTAGGCGTCGAAACGCCCCGTGGCCGCCCAGGCAATCAGAAGCCACGCGAAACCCAGAACACCCGACAACAAAGTTAGGCCAGCTAATTGCCAGCGCTCCTTGAGCCTAAACTCCTGTTCGCCCCGGCGATTCTTGAGCCATCGGATAAACCACATGCCAGCCAACATCGCTGTAAAGGCAATCATGCCCGGCCTGGTTATTGAGAGCGCTGCCAGGAAAGGGGTTGCTGCCAAGTAACGGTGTTGCATCAGGAAGTAGAGGCCAAGGGCAAGAAACAGCAAACCAAGGCTCTCGGCGTAGCCAGCCTGAAGAACCGGAGATGCCATGCTGAACGCAAACAGAGTCAACCCCCAGAGCGCGGTGCGTTCGTCGGTTTTCAGAGCAAATAGTCTGAAGACAACCAGTGCCAGAGCGAAACTGGCAAGGGTTGCCACTAGCGCGGCTAGGTACTTGTATTCGGCTCCGGTGGCGAGAGAAAAAACTTTAACCAGCAACGGAAATCCAGGCATGAAAGCCCAGCCGTTCTGAAGGACCTGACCACCAGAATTGGTAGGCAGTGTTGTGGAATATCCTTGGGGGTCGGTACCCAATCCCAGCTCAAAAATCTGCTTGAACCAGGCGGCGTCCCAGACCATTAGGTAGTCGAAGTAGCCCGCGTGAGCCGGGTTCCAGTAACTTGCCCCGGTGGTTGCAGAGGCAATTCCAAAGAGTGCTGCCGAAACGGTGCGTGCCGCCGCCCAAACCGAGACAACGCGGAACCACCACTTGCCCTGCCAGAGGTTGCGAGCTTTGGCGACTAAGCCGTGAGCCATTTTCGAAGAGCTGCCTCGCAGCTGTAGAGGTGCGATACCGGAACAGCTTCGTCGTCAGCGTGGGCCTTGTTTGGATCCCCGGGACCAAAGTTAACTGCCGGAATTCCTAGCGCACTGAATCGGGCAACGTCGGTCCAGCCGTACTTGGGGCGAACGGCCAGCCCTGTGGCAGCAACAAAGGCCTTGGCTTCCGGCAGGTCAAGACCGGGGCGAGCACCGGCAGCGGCATCGACCAGGTGAACCTCGTGGCCCTCAAAGACCTCACGGAGGTGAGCCTCGGCCTCTTCAACCGACCGACTTGGCGCAAACCGAAAGTTCACGGTAATGACCGCTTCGTCGGGAATCACGTTGGTGGCGATTCCACCCCTAATTAGCACCGCGTTCAAAGCCTCGCGATAAACCAAACCATCAACCGAAATTTCTTGTGGTTCGTATTTGCTTAGACGGTCCAAAACATCGGCTGCTGCGTGAATGGCGTTTTTGCCCATCCATGGTCTTGCGGAGTGTGCCTTGACGCCTCGGGTTACCACCTCGATACGCATTGTGCCATTGCAACCACCCTCGATGATTGCCGAGGAAGGTTCACACAGAACCGCAAAGTTTCCCGCCAGCAGCTCAGGGTGGTTTCTAGCCAATCTTCCTAGGCCGCTAAGCGAGGCATCGACTTCTTCGTGGTCGTAAAAAATCCAGGTAATGTCAGAGTTTGGCTGGGTGAGTTCGGCCGCCAACTTTAGCTGCACCGCGACTCCCGCTTTCATGTCAACCGTTCCGCGGCCCCAAATCATTTGCTCGCGCTCAAAGTGCAGCAGCTGGGTGGGTAGGTTATCGGCAACAGGCACCGTATCAATGTGCCCGGCGATCAAAATACGGGACGTACGACCAAGATTTGTGCGGGCAACTACTGCGTCACCATCGCGGAAAATTTCCAGGTGAGGGTAGGCTCCAAGCGCTGATTCAATAGCGTCAGCCAGTGTTTTTTCGTTTCCCGAGACCGACTCGATGTCGCAAATTGCTCGGGTCAAATCGACTAGTTCGGCGGTTAGGTTCAAGGCTTGGGCGGACACAATACGAGCCTACCTGCCTGTAACCTTGAAAGCGTGACTAAAGCAACCTATCTAGACAGCAAGGCCTGGGGCCACGGTTTGGCAACCATTTCCAACGATGGCACCGTGCTTGACGTTTGGTACCCAAACCCGATTTTGGGTGCCGCCCCTCAGAGCGATGCGCTCTGGGTGGTTCCCAAGGAACTCGATGCGCTAGTGGGTCAAGACCCGCGCCGAAATGTGACCACTCAGGTGATTCGCACCGAAGTTGACCTGACCCTTCCGGTCATCAACACCGCCGATGCCTACCTGCGCCTTCACCTGCTTTCACACCTGATCGTGAAGCCAAACACCATAAATCTCGAAGGACTGATTCCAAACCTTCCGATTGTTGCCTTCACCAACATAGGCCCAATTGCACTTCCCGACTATCAGAACCTGCGCGGCTCGTTGCAGCGTCACGGAGTGGTGGCTCACTCAATCGACAAGTTCCCAAGACTGGTTGACTACGTCACTCCTTCAAAGGTTCGAATCGCCGACGCCAATCGCGTGCGACTCGGTGCGCACCTGGCACCCGGAACCACCGTGATGCACGAGGGATTCGTGAACTTTAATGCCGGAACCCTTGGGGTTGCCATGGTCGAAGGCCGCATCTCTCAGGGCGTTGTGGTCGGAGACGGCTCAGACATTGGCGGCGGCGCCTCCATCATGGGTACGCTGTCCGGTGGTGGGCGCGAGCGGGTTTCGATTGGCGCCCGTGCCCTGTTGGGCGCAAATGCCGGAGTAGGGATTTCAATCGGCGATGACAGTGTGGTTGAGGCCGGTCTCTACATCACGGCAGGCACCAAGGTTGCAATTGTCGACGAAGGCGAGCCTCGCTCGGTCAAGGCGGTTGAACTGTCTGGCGTTCCTAACCTGCTGTTCCGCAGGAACTCGGTGACCGGTCGCGTAGAGGTACTACCTCGAACCGGCGTGGGCATCACTCTCAACTCGAGCCTTCACGTATAACAGTTCAGCTAGTTACCCGGTTATCCAGTAACGGAGTCCCAACCCAGTTCTGGAACAGGGGCGTCGTCTAGCAATACCCCGTGATCAATCGCGGGCAGCACCCGCCCAATGGGCTTGAACTCACGCGGGATAACTGCCTCGGGACCAAAAGTTGCCAAGAGCGAGTGATCCTCTCCACCTGCAATAACCCAACCGAACGGATCCACTTCAATGGCCTGACCGGCGCCTTCCAGAACCGCCTCGAAACCCTGAAGCTGAAGTTTGTCTAGCTGGAGCGTCACGCCGGAAGCCCTAGCTATGCGAGCTGCGTCTTTGGCGAGACCATCGGAGATATCTAGCATTGCCGTAGCCCCCGCCACCGCGGCAGCTGGTCCCGCCGGAATGGGCGGT
>JBJTMG010000080.1:0-13228 GCA_046063415.1 Micrococcales bacterium | reverse complement strand
TATGCGCACTGTTCGTGGCGAAACTAAGGCCTACTTGCAACTCAAGGTTGCTCAGAGCGAGCTCACCATTTGGGTTCCCGAAGAGAACGTTGAGATGGTTGGCGTTCGCGACGTTATCGACAAAAAGGGCGTAGAGCAGGTCTTCAACGTGCTCCGTGCCGATTTCACCGAGGAGCCAACCAACTGGTCGCGCCGCTACAAGGCCACCCTAGAGAAGCTCGCATCTGGTGATGTTGTCAAGGTTTCCGAAGTGGTTCGTGACCTGTGGCGCCGCGACAAGGATCGCGGACTTTCCGCTGGAGAGAAGCGCATGCTTGCCAAGGCTCGTCAGATTTTGGTTTCCGAGCTGGCTCTTGCTCGCAAGACCAACGAAGAGAAGGCTTCGGCCGAGCTAGACGAAGTCCTAGCTTCCTAAAGCCATGAACACTTTTGCGGTCGTTTTGTTGGCCGCCGGCAGGGGAGAGCGCCTTGGCGCCAACCAGCCAAAAGCTTACGTTTCCCTTGCGGGCCAGTCCCTGTTGCAACATGCCTTGGCTAACGTTTTACAAGCCAAGGGTCTTAGCCAACTCGTGGTTGCCGCTCCCGAGTCTCACCTGAACGAAACCCAAGCGCTGGTTTCGTCTTTGGTGGGAGATCTGTCCTTTCAGGTCGTTACCGGAGGTGCAACCAGGCAGCAGTCCATTTCAAATGCTCTCGCGCAGGTAGGCGACGCACCGGTGGTACTGGTTCACGACTCGGCTCGTGCATTTGCCTCGGGTGAACTCTTTGAGCGAGTTGCTGCCGAGGTTGCGGAGCACAACTGTGGCGTGCTGCCGGTGTTGCCGGTCGTTGACACCATCAAGCGAGTCGATGGCCACCTGGTAATGGACACCGTAGACCGCGATCAGCTTAGAATCGCGCAAACTCCTCAGGGTTTTCCAACTCAAGCCCTCAAAGCTGCCTACGCTTCACCGGATTCAGAACACACCGATGACGCCGCGCTTTTCCAATGGCACGGTGGCAAGGTCATGTCCATACTTGGGGAACCAAATGCCTTCAAGGTAACCACCGCGCCCGATTTGGTTGCCGCACAGCAGCTCCTTCAATCCGGGACTGCTGCGGATCAGCGCACGGGAATCGGTACCGACGTGCACCGCTTCAGCGACGACGAGTCCAAGGTGCTCTTCCTTGGCGCCATTGATTGGCCGGGGGAGCGCGGCTTGGAAGGCCACAGCGATGGCGACGCAGTAGCGCATGCCACGGTAGACGCCCTGCTCTCGGCCGCCGGACTTGGCGACATTGGAAGTAACTTTGGCGTAGACCGCCCCGAATACGCGGGTGCCAGCGGAGCCGTATTCCTTACAGCCACGGTGGAACTGCTGCGGCAGTCGGGTTGGCAAATCGTCAACGTCTCGGTACAGGTGATAGGCAACCGGCCAAAGCTGGCCCCGCGCCGCGAAGCCGCTCAACTTGCCATGTCGCAACTGGTCGGCGCCCCCGTGACCATCGGGGCAACCACAACCGATGGCCTGGGTTTCTTGGGCGATTCGCAGGGTGTAGCGGCGGTTGCATCTGCCCTGATTCAGCGTGCGCCAAAGGTAGGCTAACCTCGTGACCCTAAGCCTTTTCGATTCGCATTCGCAGACCCTGCGAGAGTTTCGGCCACTCGTTGACGGTCAGGTTGGCATTTACCTTTGCGGTCCCACCGTGCAATCTTCGCCACACGTGGGGCACCTGCGATCGGCACTGGTTTACGACCAGTTGCGACGGTGGCTAACAGCCAAGGGGTTTCAGGTGACTTTGGTTCGTAACGTCACCGATATCGACGACAAGGTTTTGCAGAACGCCGCCGGCACAACTGAGCAGTGGTGGGCGCTGGCCTACAGATTCGAACTCGAGTTCAACCGCGCCTACTCGGCACTCGGCATTTTGCCGCCAACTTATGAACCCCGGGCCACGGGCAGTATTCCCGAGATGCTGGCTCTAATAGAGCGACTAATCGCCAACGGCTACGCCTACCAAGCCACCGATGGCTCGGCGGATGTGTACTTCGCGGCCTCCAAGTGGGAAAGCTACGGCGAGCTCACCAATCAGCGCCCTCAGGACATGGCGCCTGACACCGATGCCGACTTGCGTGGCAAGCGAGACCCGCGCGATTTTGCACTTTGGAAGGCAGCCAAGACAGACGAGCCGGCCTCGGCGAGCTGGCAGACCCCCTGGGGTCCCGGCCGACCCGGCTGGCACATCGAATGTTCCGCCATGAGCACCAAGTACCTGGGGAGCCAGTTCGACATTCACGGCGGCGGTCTTGACCTGCGCTTTCCTCACCACGAAAACGAACTAGCCCAATCTCGTGCGGCTGGCGACAAATTCGCTAGCTACTGGCTGCACAACGGCTTGGTCAATGTCGAGGGCAACAAAATGTCCAAGTCGCTGGGCAACTCAATCTTTGCCGCCGACCTTCTTGCAGCTGGCCGACCCGGCGTAGTTCGTTACTACCTGGGTTCCGCGCATTACCGCTCGGTGCTTGACTACCACGACGGCGTTCTCGCCGAGGCGGAATCAGCACTGGGACGCATCGAGTCATTCCTGGCCCGGGCCACTAAAACGCTCGGCCAAATCGCCGTTGGCGAGGGCCTATTGCAGAAACTGCCGGCCGCATTCATCGATGCCATGGATGCCGACCTGAACATTCCTGCGGCTCTCGGAGTGCTGCACGAAACCGTTCGTTCGGGCAATGCGGCGCTAGATTCCGGCAGCGATGCATCGGGGCTTGCCTCTTCGGTTGCTGCAATGGTTCACGTGCTCGGTCTTGACGCGGTGGGTGCTGGGCAAACCGCAAACGACGCTCAGACTCAGGCCCTTGACGCGTTGATTCAGTCGCTGATTCAGCAACGCAACGAAGCACGGGCAAACAAAGATTTCGCACGAGCCGATGCGATTCGAAACCAACTTTTGGCAGCCGGGTTCACCCTGAACGATGGCGCCGATTCAACCCATTGGAGTATAAATGGCTAGCAAACCAGGCCGTCCAGGAGCAGCAAAACGCGGTAAAGGCGGAAAAGTAGGTACCGGTGGCCACGGCCGTCAGGCGCTAGAGGGCAAGGGCCCAACTCCGCGCGGTGAAGATCGCAAGGGGCACCCAAAGCAGAAAGCCGCTGAACGTCGCGAAAAGGCAAAAGCTGCTGGTGCAACCGCATTCCGTAAGGGAGAGTACCTGGCACCTGCAGCCAGAACCGCTGGTACCGCCGGGGCTGCAAGTCGTAACACCCAGCGCGTTGCCAAGGCTGCCGACGCCAGCGAAACACTGAGCGGCCGTAACTCGGTCCTTGAGGCGCTTCGGGCAAAGATCCCCGCGACCGCCATGTACCTGGCGGCCCGAATCGAAATGGACGATCGCGTCAAAGAGGCAATCACCCTTGCCAATAAGCGCAACATTCCTATTGCCGAGGTCACCCGTCCCGAGATCGACCGCATGACCGGCATGGATGCCGTGCACCAGGGTATTGCGCTTTCGGTTCCGCCCTACAACTACCTGAACCCAATGGATCTGCTCGACAAGATCATCAGTCGTGGTCAGGTTCCGTTGCTGGTGGCTCTAGACGGAATCACCGACCCGCGCAACCTGGGTGCAATCCTTCGTTCGGTTGGCGCATTCGGCGGTCAGGGAGTGGTTCTGCCACAGCGACGTTCCACTGGAGTCACGGCCTCTGCATGGAAGACCTCCGCGGGTGCGGCGGCCCGTGTGCCCGTGGCTTTGGCTGCCAACCTGAACAACACCATTAAGGAATACAAGAAGCGCGGTGTGTTTGTGATTGGCCTCGATGGCGGCGGCGAAATGTCTCTCCCTACCTTTGAGCTAGGAACTGAGCCTCTGCTTTTGGTCATTGGTTCCGAGGGCAAGGGGCTGTCGCGTTTGGTTCAGGAGAACTGTGACGCAGTACTTTCGATCCCAATTTCTTCGGTCACCGAGTCGCTAAACGCGGGAATCGCAGCAAGCGTTGCGCTTTACGAGGTTTCTAAGCGACGTGCCGAGGCGGCTCGCAAGTAGGTTCTAGACCTTATCGCGCCAGTCACCGTCTTCTTCGTCATCTAGCACCACAATCGTGCCGGTTGGCACGGGCGTTGGCATGGTGATTGACTCGGTAGCGGGCATCAGCAGCGCTTCCTCGTTTCGGCGCTTCGAGAGCACGTTGGTCACGTAATGCTGCACGGCTTCTGCCATGGGTACATCGCGGTTTTGTTCTTCGCTCAGGTACCAACGGTGTTCAAGAACTTGGTGGAAAACCTCGGCAGGTTCCAGTTTGCTCGTGAGGTCCTTGGGAATCGCCAGAATAACGGGCTCAAAAACGTGGCTCAGCCATTCGTGAGCCAACACCTCTTCGTCGGCTCCGGGCCGAACACTGGCTGCCCGATACTGATCCAGATCATTCAGCAGGCGCCTAGCTTGGTTCTCCTCAACATCGAGGCCTGTTAGCCTAAGCAGGCGGCGACTGTGGTGTCCGGCGTCAACAACCTTGGGTTGGAAGCGAACTTTCTTACCGCCATTAGCCCCTGAAATGGCGAGCTCTTCAATGTCAAAGCCAAGTTCGTTGAGCTTGCTGACGCGGCGATTAATTTTCCAGCGCTCGTCCAAGTCAATAGTTTCGGAGCTGGTGAGTTCGCTCCAGAGTTCTCGGTACTTGGCAACAATGCGCTCGCTGGTGGCAACGGCGTCAACGCCGGGGGCTGCATTACCGCTGGCAATCAGGTCCATTAGTTCGCCAGCGATGTTTACTCGGGCAATCTCAAGGTCATTCTCGCGTTGGCCGTTAGAAAGGCCGCTGTCATAAAGGTGACCCGTCTCGGCATCAACCAGGTAGGCGGCAAACGCCCCCGCGTCGCGCCTAAAAAGCGTGTTGCTCAAAGACACGTCGCCCCAGAAGAAACCTGCAATGTGTAGGCGCACCAGCAGTACGGCAAGGGCGTCAACCAGACGCGTCGCGGTCTCGGCTCGTAGACCCTGACTCCACATTGCCCGATAGGGGAGGGAAAACTTTAGGTGGCGAGTGATAAGCACCGATAGCAACGGCTCACCGGTCTGGTCTTGCCGATTGTTGATGATCGCGAACGGCTCAACGCACGGAACATCCAGTTTGATCAGGTTTTTGAGCATGTCGTACTCGCGTTTAGCGAGTTCCGGAAGGGTCTCCTTGATGGCAATCACGTAATCGCTAAGGTGTGCAAAACGAACCGTGTGCCTGCTCAAACCCTTGGGAAGGGCGGCGATGTTATCGGCCGGCCAATCCTCCAATGGCAAATGCCACGGTAGATCCAGCAGAGCTGGTTCTACCGTGGCAGCCGTGATTTCGATATTCGAAGTCACTTTTAGAAAAGTGGCTTCTACTAGTTCAGGCGCTCGCCCGACTCAACGTCGAACAAGTGGGTGATTCCGCCCTGTGGCTTCAGGTTGACCTGGTCGCCAGCGTGTGGGTGGTCGGTGCCGTGAACACGAGCAACGATGTCCTGGTCTACTCCGTCGATCGAAGTGCGACCGTACAGGAAGCCGTCGGCTCCAAGCTCTTCGACTACATCGATGTGAACCGAGATGCCGTCGCCCTTGGTTGCAACCAGGTCTTCTGGGCGGAAACCAACGGTGATCTTGGTCGCCTCGGTCTTGGACAGGATGTCCTTGGCAACCGGAAGCACGATGTTGCCGAACTGAACTCCGCCTTCAACAATCGGTAGCTGAACCAAGTTCATGGCTGGTGAACCAATAAAGCCGGCAACGAATACGTTGCTTGGGCGCTCGTAGAGGTTACGTGGGGTGTCAACCTGCTGCAGGATTCCATCCTTGAGAACAGCAACGCGGTCACCCATGGTCATGGCCTCGACCTGGTCGTGGGTAACGTAAACGGTGGTTACACCAAGACGACGCTGCAGCGAGGCAATCTGGGTACGGGTCTGAACGCGCAGCTTGGCGTCAAGGTTTGACAGTGGCTCGTCCATGAGGAACACCTGTGGCTTACGAACGATGGCGCGGCCCATGGCCACACGCTGGCGCTGACCACCCGAGAGTGCCTTTGGCTTGCGGTTTAGGTAAGGCTCCAGGTCTAGAAGCTTTGCGGCTTCAAGAACACGCTCCGCGCGCTCTTCCTTGCTTACACCGGCAATCTTTAGAGCGAATCCCATGTTCTCAGCCACGGTCATGTGTGGGTATAGAGCGTAGTTCTGGAAAACCATGGCAATGTCGCGGTCCTTTGGAGGAATGTCGGTTACATCGCGGTCTCCAATGAGGATTCTGCCCTCGTTAACCTCTTCAAGACCTGCGAGCATGCGCAGGGAGGTTGACTTTCCACATCCCGAAGGTCCAACCAAAACCAAGAACTCGCCGTCGGCGATTTCGATGTTCAGGCGGTCAACTGCCGGACGGGTTCCACCTGGGTAAAGACGGGTGGCTGCGTCGAATGTTACTGATGCCATTTTTCTATCTCTTTCACCGGCAGGTACGTGCCGGACGATCCGTTGTGAAATGAGCCCTGCGCGAACGCACAGGGTTCCTCCATTATTGCAGTGATGCCCCTTGGTTTATCATTGAAAAGTTGGCTGTCCGATAACTAATCGGTCACAATCGCCAGACACAGACAAATGAGGTATCAATGACCCCGAATGAACCGCGTCTCACCCGTGATCAGCAGCGCGAGGCAACTCGCGAAAAGGCGCGCCAGCTTCGCGAGCAGCACAAGCGCCAGGAAGCCAATAAGAAGATTGGCATCCGTATCGCCGTAATTGTTGGCTTGGTCGCCATCGTTGGTGGAGTAGCCCTCGCAATAATCAACGGTGCCAGCAATAAGGACCAACCCGGTTCGGCGCCAGCCAACATGATTTACAACAACGGCATCAAGCTTGGCAAGGGGCTACAGGCCTTTACCAGCACCAACACCCCGGCTCCGAACCCCAGTTCGTCTGTCAGCTCAGACGGCTCGGTTCCCAACATCGTCATTTACCTCGACTACCAGTGCCCCGTGTGCCAAGGTTTTGAATCTGCCAACTCTGAGCAGATTCGCAAGTGGGTAGAAAGCGGTGCGGCAACCCTTGAGGTGCACCCAATTTCATTCCTCGATGGCCGGGCTTCGCCAAACACTTACTCGAGCCGTGCGGCAAACGCTGCTCTGTGCGTAGCCAACTACGCACCAGACAAGTTCTTCGACTTCAGTGCACTGCTCTTTGAGCACCAGCCTGCCGAGCAGACTGCCGGACCTGAGAACCCAGAGTTGCTTCAGCGAATTCAGGAAGCCGGAGTCAATGTGAACTCCAACGTCACCAGTTGTGTTAACAACAAGAGTTACGGAAAGTGGCTTACCGACGCCACCAACAAGGCTCTTACCGAAAAGGTCCAAGGAACTGATTTGACAGTCGATGGCACTCCGTTTGTGCTTGTCAACGGGCAGAAATACACCTTCTCAACCAATGAGGAGCTCACCAGTCCTGCTCGTTTTGCACAGTTTGTGCAGATGGCTGCCAAGTTGTAAACCTACTCAACTAAAAAAGGGCTCCCCAGCGCGGGAGCCCTTTTTTGTTTTCGGCCTAGGAGAGTACTTCTCTGCTCATGAGGCCAACCATGTTGCCCTCGGAATCCTCAATAAACGCAAGCCACTCGTTTCCCGGAGTATCAAAGGTGCCCGTGTCATCGTTGAAAATGACGTGTGGTTCCTGAAGAACTTTGATCCCCTGCGCCCGCAGTTTTTCAACGGTGTCTGGGACATGTTCTACACCCAGGTAAATCAACGATGACGGCGCGTTCAGATCAAGAAGTAGTCGGGTTGGTCCAAGTGCAAAAAATGCGAGCGGCCCAAAGACCGCTGTAGCTGGTCTGTTTAGTAGCTCAGTGTAGAAGGCAACAGCTCGGTCAAGGTCCGTTGCCCGCTGAGCAACCTGTCGAAGATTCATGGCTCAGATTCTAGCGCTGAACCACGTTCACTAAGAAGTGGTAACCCAACCACCACCATGCCAGAATCAACCCAACCCTGGTTCCCCGGTAGTGCATAACGCGCCTGAACACCTCTGCCAGCGAAGCGAATTTTCCTTGGGACCCTCGGGTTGTGAACCACAGCACGAGCGCGGCAAAAAGTAGCGTCAGGTAGCCCCCTGTTGTGATCCAGTAAGTGTTCACTCAGATCTCGCCACCTTGATTAGCCCGTAGCCAACGGCGAGCCAAGTAACAACATACCCAGCCTGCCCAAGTATCTGATCCATGAGTGGATCAACCAGGACACTTATGGTCGGGTAACCTTGTGGGTCTTTAGTAACCTGTCCCAGAATGTTCGCTGCGAATTCCCAGATGCAGGTGACTACGGCCCAGATTATCCAGGTCAAGCGCGATCTCTTCAGTCGTTCGCTTGGAGCGCCTTTTGGACCACGATGATTTCCCCAAACCATGAGAATGGCCGCCGGCAGCAGACACAGAAAGAGCAGAAGACCCGTCTGTGTGTGACGGGGGAGTACGGTAAGACCAACTGCCAGAGCTAGTGCCGCATACTTTACTGCGTTGTCAGTCACGTGCTTTGAACTCAGGAAATCAACCCGCTTCATTACGGTGCCAGAGAGGAAAACCGCAATCGTCGCGAAAGCGAAAAATAAAGTGTCGTCAAAGGAACCACGGAATATTTGCAACCCCGTTGTCAGGGCAAACACAATCACCCAAAGACTGATTTGTGGTTTGGTTTTGGCCAAAACCGCTACTTGTTTCCCAGATTGTTGCAAGCCTCAATGGTGGTCTGCGCGAACGGAGCGGTGAACTTTGCCCCCGCGCCCTGAACCAAGATTGTGTAGCCAGCTACGTCTGTTGGCAGGTCAAGCAGAAGAATGATTGTGTACGATGACGCGCGGTTGTTGATTAGCGGTGAAATGTAGCCCAACCCGGCAAGGCTGGTTTTCTCCATGGTTCCAAGGTCACTGCGGTAAAGCTGTGCGCTTCGATAAGTTTTTCCTAGGTAGGAGTAGCTAGTCGAGAATGGGTAGGCCGGTAGTGGGTTGTCGGTGCGATACGAGGACATTGCAGAGTCCACCGATTGCCAGTCGGCTTTACACGATTTTGCAGTTGCAGACTTCATTGCTCCGGAGACGCTCACTACGGAAATTGCGGCTACAACACCAAGGATGATAACCACAACCAGAAGTTCAATGAGCGTGAATCCGGTGTCTTTTTTTAGTGCAGCTCGAACTCTGCGTTGAATGTTTACCAAGCGGCCCTCCAAGTAAGAACTTTATAGCCACTATTGCGCTTGGACTTCTTGGTTACGGGGTCTGTCACCGAGAAATAATCGTAGATTCGCACCTGAATAAAACCAAGCACCTTATCGGCGGTTCGGCTCGATTGGCTAAGCGAGGTGCCGCGCCAGAATTTCAGTTGCACGACTCTGTCACCGTTATACGTTTTGGGCATTGCCACCGCACCGGTAGCAAACGTTCCGCCACCCTCGAAAACGCGTGCGGCGCGGAATATTCCACCGGAATCAAAAGAGACAGCAGTTCTCCTGGAATTTCCGGTTTTCTGGTTTAGGTTCAGGTCCAACGCCCCGTTTGCAGCAGAGATCAAACCGTGTACCCGAAGCGTGCTGGTGGTGCCGGCATTTCCCTGCTTCACGGTATTTTGAGCCCAACGGATTGGCCCCTCGACAGTTACGTCGCTTTGGGGCAAGCCGTCAACGGTCAGAAACGCGGTGTTGACAAGACCATCCCAGGGCCGTGGCGCATCTGGGTGGTAATCGGATATCACAGGTTCGTTTAGGTCTGCATTATTTGGCGTGAGAGAACACAGGCTCATGGTGCCGCCAAGCAGGCTGATCCTGGTTTGGCCCGAAAAAACGAACTGTACGCCGCTCTTGGTCTGGTCGCAGTCATCGCCGTTCTTGGCAGTACCACCAATCACAGTTCTGGTATTGGTTCCACCAAAATCTTGAATTTGCCAAACGAATGGGGTCGTTGAGTCGAACACGTATACGCCGGTTTTGAAGACAATTGTTCGACACGGGCTATCGGATTTCATCTGCCCGATTAGGTCGTCCAGGGGTGACGTCTCCTCGTTCCCTGATCGGCGGGTGTAACTGAGGGTTCCCGGTTGCCAGGTACATACGTTTCCAGACACTGAGGTTTTGGCCGCGGCCGTAACCACGGGTGCAAGCTTGCTGTTTGCCAAATCTAAATAGTTTTTAACCTTGGTGGTTGGCAGTTGAATATCTGGCGTAGGGTCTAGTTTCGATGAGCCCACACACTCGCCGGAATACTCTCCATTCACCGATGGATCCGACTTATCGTTTACCCAAACCACTGGGCATTCTTTGTACCTTACATCGCCACATTTTATGGAGTAAAAATTCCAGGTTGGGCAGCCCGCCTGGGTAATTGAGCCGTCTGGTTCGTATTGAATATCCTGATTCACCAGCTGCGGCTCGTCGGTACCTTTTTCCTGAACTAGCTCCATGGTGTACGGGCTTACGTTTTCCCAGGCACTCGAGGAGTTGACTATTCCTCCTCCGATCTTGAGGCGGTTCACATCGGAATCCGATGTCTCTGGGCAGCCAACTTGCGGGCAGTTGATTGCTAAGCCGCCGTGCCAACCGGTGACGCAGAGGCCCGACACCTTCTCAAGTGAGCTACAGCCGGTACCAACCAGCACCAAGGAACCGAGGGGAGTGTTCACACCGCTGCCAGGTGCCTGGGTGCATGAGATAGTGACATCGTATTTAGTCGGGATATCTCCACAGGGTTGCCCGTCGGAGCCGAAGTAATTTTTGGGATCCGCAAGGTAGTTGAGCGACTGTGAAAATGCATTGTTGATTAGGTCAGATCGCTTGCTGCTCTCGGCAGCGTTGATAGCTATAGATTTGCTCGATGACTGAGTCAGGAACGAAATCGAGACCACCATGATCGATAAAAAAACAATCATGATCAGCACCATGCCAAGTGCCGCACCCGAGTCTCCGGGGCTGTCATTAGTCAGCCTCTTGACAAATCTTGTAAGGCGAATCAACTACTCATCCACCTTTCTGGTCAGGTAATGCAGGCTATCCATGTAGCTAGCCGAGTTTTTGGAAATTATCTTCAGAGACTCAAAGCGGCCGGCAGATTGATCTGTGGTGTCATAGGGGAGCCCAAAACTGTAGTAGCTAGTGGCTGCGGAAGATCCACCTTCTGGACACGCGACATCGTCACAACTGAGCACCTCTAAACCGGTAAGCGCGCTGTCCTGAAGGTTTCCGCCCAAATCAAGCATTTTGGTACCGGTTTCCGTGGGAGTATCTGTGACATTTGAGCACTCGTAACGCCAAAGTTCGTACTCAAACTTGGTGCGTTCCTTCTGGGGCGCAATCCTGATTTCGTACGTCACAAGATTGGTAACTGGATTAACCCAGTAGTTTTCTGTCGCGGGCATGGGGGTAGCGGGTTGTTCCAGTTCCACGGTGCGAATACTGAAAAGCGGGCGTACGAATCCCTGTGAGCTCGAGTTATCCCATTGAGCGCCTGCTGGGTCGGATGAGCAAAAAGCCTCGACACCTGTTGGTCGGTGTTTTCCGAACACGAAAACATCGAAGGCCCCGGCAATGTCATAGCGGAGTTGATTCGTGAACTTGATTACCTTGAGGTTAGCAATTGAGCGCGCACTCGCGACATCGAGCGACTTGCTGGCATCGAACGTGACGCGCATTACCAACAGAGAAATGAAGAGTGTTATGGCCATGGCCATGAGGACTTCTACGAAAGTTATTCCAGAGTCGTTCGAAGTGGAGCTAGTTGGCGAGACGCCGCGGAATTTTGTCATTTTGATTCAGTGAATCAACCAGCTAGTGGTCGTAGCCCTTACCAAATCCGTAGCCGAATCCGTGCTGACGGTCGTAGGTCTTTTTGCTTCGGTCCTTGCGGGTTGCCTTGTTGCTCTTGCCGCCCTTTTCACCGCTCGATGCGCTCTGTCCGGGCTTTGGGGTGGCAGTGGCGCAGGTGCCCACCTCGGCGGTAACCGGGCAGGTGGTGGTGATTACAAAAGTAGCGGCTAGCTCTATACCGCCAGGTTCGTTGGCCAGTAGCACCACATCTGCTGGCAATGATGCTGCACTAGCGGTAATGGTCATGGTCTTTGCCCGGTTGTCAAAGCTCAGAGTAAAGGCAGAACTGATGCAGTTTGCGCAACTAAAAGACCAGTTGTGCTTGCTATTGGAAGACTCGATGACGTCTAGGTCCAGCACCTTTGGCGTGCCCACCTCTACATTTTGGTTAGGCACCGCCTCAATGTAGGCACCCGAGTTATCGCCGCTCAGTGCTGCGAAACCATCGATGGTGTTGATCACGCTCGAGGTAATCACTGAGTTGCTAGCAGGGTCCCTGTAACTCAAATTGATTCTTTGAATTGTGGCTTCACCATTGCAAGGCACCCACGAGTCAACGCCATTGGTAGACATTTCTTCGATGGAGGTGATTGTTGTGTTGGTGGGAAGTGAAACTAGCTTTCGGTTCTGCGCGAGCGTCAGGTTGCAGTCGAACTCCGTTGCCTTTACTGCTTCGGTGGCGACGCTTAGTGCCAGGGAATTCTCCTGGCGTACGTTGTCTTTGGTGGACTGGGATGAGACCGAGCCGAGACCTGACAGCACCACAGAAGCAGAGACGCTCAAGATAACGATGGCAACCAGAATTTCAACTAGCGAAAATCCCCCATCGTTACTTAGACGCTTCAAGAGCTGTTTAAACATTTCCCTATCCAGACAAACTCGAGGCCGAATAAATTCCGTACATGGCTGAAACCAACGCCACTGCAAGGAACCCCACGCCCCCGCCTACAACTAAAAGAATAAACGGTTCGATGAGTGAGGACAATGTTTTTAGTCGGTAATCCACCTCTCCTGCGTAAAACTTTGCGGAATGCGTCAACTGTTCGCTTAGCTGACCAGTTTGTTCTCCAACACGTATCATCTGAATGGCTTCTTGTGGGAACAGGCCAGATTCTGCCAGAGGTGCCGCCAAACCCTGCCCCTGAATGACCTGTCTGCGGGCGTCTAGGATTGAGCGCTCATAGGCGCTGTTAACCATGACCTGCGAGCAAAGCTTTAGGGAGTCAGCCAGTGGAACTCCGGCCGTAGCCAGGTTTGCCAAAATTCTGGCGAAACGTTCCAAAGCGATGAACTTCAGCAAAACGCCGAATACGGGAATCTTTAGCTTCTGACGGTCAATCACGTAACTGCCCTGTGTTGTCTTTCGAATTAGCCAGAAAGCCAGCGCT
>JBJTMG010000079.1:0-2185 GCA_046063415.1 Micrococcales bacterium | reverse complement strand
GGCCGAGCTCATCGATGAGCTCCTGAACAATTCCTTCGTACATTACTTCCCAAACTTTGGGTCTGTGACGGGTTCAGCACCAAGAATTTCACGCAATAGCGGCTCTCCGTAGGTTGCGCCCTCGTGAACCAGACCAGCTCTGCCTTTCTTGGCGGGCTTGGCAGATTCTGGCTCAACGACTGTTTCCTGTGGCTCCTGGGTAGGCTCTGGTGCAGCAACTGCTGCGGGTGCGGAGGGTGCTGGTGCTGGCAGGCTCGGCGCCGGTGCTGGCATCGACACAACGGGCATTTGCTTGGTCTCAGCAGCTGGCGCACTGGCAGATGCAATGGCTGGCTTGAACTTGACGTTGATTCCAAGCACCTGCGAAATGGACTTGCGCAAGTGATCGGGAGCACCCTGCGCCTTCTTGAACACGTCAAGGTCGTTTTGGGTTTCGAACTGCAGGGTGAGAACCTGATCGTCACCGGCGTTCTCAAGCTCCAAAACCTGAAGCCCCTTGGCAATAACCCAGGTTGGACGAGAGCGTTTTGCCAGGTCATCGATGATTTCGGGCCAAGCTCTCTTGAACGCCTCTGTGGTTACGCCCTGGAAGCTGCGAACTGGCTCAACCTGCTCGGCCTTGGCAGGCTCACGGCTTGGGGCTGGTGCCTGTTCCGTAGCCACAGGTGCAGCTGAGGCTGGCGCCGCTGGAGTGCCAACGCCAATGCGACGTTCGAGTCGGTCTAGGCGGGCCAGCGAACCAACCTCGGTGCGGTCGGCAGCCGGAACAAGAACCTTGGCACACATGAGTTCAAGGTGAAGTTTGGGGCTGGTGGCTCCGGTCATTTCGCTCAGCGATGCAGCCACCGTGGTTGCAGCGTGAGTGAGGTCGCTGATTCCAAAGCGCTGAGCCTGGTCCATCATTTTTTCGATTTCGTCTTGGGCAATGCCGCGCAAAACCGACTTTCCTGCTCCACCCGAAGACAGCAAAACCACCAGATCACGAAGGTGCTCAAGAAGGTCTTCAACAAAACGGCGTGGGTCCTGGCCAGTCTGAATTACCTTGTCAACGTTCTCAAAGACAGCCGCGCCGTCACCTGCGGCAAAAGCATCCACTACCGCATCTAGCAGTGAGCTATGCGTGTAACCCAACAGCGCAACCGCTAGGTCGTAGGTAACCAAACCAGAGTCACTGCCGGCAATGAGCTGATCTAGCAGCGACAGCGAGTCACGAACCGAACCGCCACCCGAGCGAACCACCAGCGCGAGCACACCCGGCTCAACCTGAACCCCCTCGCTCTGGCAAAGCTGCTCAAGATACTCGAGCATTTGAGCCGGAGGCACCAAGCGGAACGGATAGTGATGAGTTCGGCTGCGAATGGTACCGATTACCTTTTCGGGCTCGGTGGTGGCAAAGATGAACTTGATGTGGGCTGGTGGCTCCTCAACAATTTTTAGCAAGGCGTTGAATCCTTGCGGGGTCACCATGTGCGCTTCATCGAGGATAAAAATCTTGTAGCGGTCACGGGCAGGCGCAAAGATGGCGCGCTCCCTAAGCTCGCGGGCGTCGTCGACTCCGTTGTGGCTGGCGGCGTCGATCTCCACTACGTCTAGCGAACCTCCCCCATCGCGTGACAGTTCAACGCAGCTTGGGCAGACGCCACACGGGGTATCGGTTGGGCCCTCAGCGCAGTTCAGACAGCGGGCAAGAATACGCGCCGATGTCGTCTTGCCACAGCCACGCGGACCGGAGAATAGGTAAGCGTGGTTTACCCGGTCGGTTCGAAGCGCCGTCATGAGGGGCGAGGTCACCTGAGTTTGCCCGATGAGTTCGGCAAAGGTTTCGGGCCGATAACGGCGATACAGAGCGGTGACCACGAGTTGAGCCTACCTTTCAACGCCGACAAAGCTGGGAAATTAAAAGACTCCCCGCACACCCGCCAGAGCCCAGTTACCCTTGCTATCTTTCGATCCTGGGGGAGTTGGCCGAGGTGACGCCGCACGGGGAGTCCGTTGGCAATTCTATGCCCTGCGGGAGGCACTAAACTCATAAAGGTTGGTTCTTTGCCAACGAGGAGAATTCGCCTAGTGGCCTATGGCGCACGCTTGGAAAGCGTGTTGGGTGCAAGCCCTCAAGGGTTCGAATCCCTTATTCTCCGCAAACAAGTCAACCCCCATTTAGGGGGTTTATTTGTTTGCTGGGTAT
>JBJTMG010000078.1:0-47638 GCA_046063415.1 Micrococcales bacterium | reverse complement strand
AGCGGCGGATCAGGCTCAGGTCACCGGTAGCTCGACTCAGGAGCTGGCCGCTCGGCCACCGGTCGTGAAAGGAGACCGGCAGGTCTTGCAGCTTTGCGTAGAGCGTGCGGCGTAGACCGGCCTCCACGTGGGTACCGGGGGTGAGTACGAGCCAGCGGCGAAGCAAAACCATTGAGGCTTCAAGAAGACCCATGGCCAGGACAAGCCCGACCGCCGGTACCAGCTGTTCGACCGTGCCACCGTTTTTGAGCCCGTTGACCAGTCCGCGCAAAAACTGCGGAATTGACAGGGCAAACATATGAGCACCGATGGCTGCAATGGTACCCAGCACCACGCGCGGAAGCGCCTTCTTGGCGTAGGGGAAAATTCGCAGCAGCGTTGCTACCGTTCCCTTATTTTGCATTTGATTTGAACCTAAACTGCTTATCAGTGTGACAAGCCTTTTAGGCTAACACTTATAAGTTGTCGAGTATTTCAATCAGCGTTTATTGAGTTAGGTCACAAACAATGGCAAAGTTCGGGTTTGGTCGGTCAAAGAGCAACGAGTCAAAAAGTGAGCAAACGCCCCGCATTGGGCAGCCTGATATCGACAAACCGCTCGCGAGTTCAAGTGACCCAACAGCTCTTGAAGTACCGCAACCATTTCTTCACCTGCTTCGACAGGTAAAAACTCAGCCAAATGCCTTGGCATTATCGACACCTAGTCGCGACTACACGTTTAGACAGGTCTTTGAAACATCAAAACGTATAGCGGCAATTTTGAGGGATCGAGGCATCAAGCCAGGAGATTTAGTAGCAACGGCAGTAGATACCGAGGAGGATTTCCTGTTTTTTGCCGCCCTGCTTCACGAAGCCACCATAGGTTCTATTGCACCGGCAAACATTAGCGATACGCTTGCGACTCAGATTGACTGGATTATTTCCAACCGCAAAATAGCAAATTTCCCAGAGGACCGTCAGATTCTCATCGACTCCAGATTCCAACAAGATTTCGAGAACACGTCATCTGTAATTGAGCCTAATGTCTACCCGAGTTTCCAGACTTATTGCAGAGTCGTTTTTAGCAGCGGCACTACTGGCACTCCCAAGGCCATACCATTCCCAATTGATTCCCTGGAAGCCCGAAACAAGTACTCCCGCGAAGTTTGGATGCCGGTGAAGCCCTTCATGTCGCTGATTGGAATGGGGGCAGTGACTGGATTTCAAGCTGCGTACGCAACCTTGGTCGATGGCGCACCGTATATCAGCGGAGGAAACAGTAGGGATAACTTGAATCTGATTCAAAAAAACCAAGTTGCATCAATCAAATGCTCGCCCTTGCAGCTAGCCGATCTGTTGGCTGAGGTACAAAAATCACCCGAAAAAATAAAGTCTCTAAAGGTGGCTCAAACTGCGGGCAGTAAGTTACCAAATGAACTAGCCAAGAATTTCTCTGCCGCAGTTGGCTGCCAGATAATCAACCTGTACGGAGCAACGGAAGTTGGGCTTATTTCAAAGCGAACAGGGATATCGGAAGATGACTCAGACGTAGGCTTCTTGGTTGAAGGGGCCGAAGTGGAAATCGTAGATGACCAAGACAACCCTTTGCCCGTTGGCCAGACTGGAACCATACGTTGGCATCGTGATTTCATGGCTACGGAATACTTCAAGAATCCCGAAGCGACCCAGAATTCATTTAGGGGTCGGTGGTTTTATCCGGGTGACACTGGGTTCAAAACTGAAGATGGTCGCCTGTTTCTTGCTGGGCGAAGAAGCGAGCTCATCAATGCTGGTGGGATAAAACTTGACCCAGCTGCGATAGATGTGTTCCTGAGAGCCCAACCTGGTGTTATCGATGGTGCAAGTTTTAGTTTCAACGGGATTTTTGGTTTAGCCGCTTTCGCAGTAGCAGTAGTGGCAAAACCTGGATTCGATAATGAGGGCTTGCGAAATTCTTTCAAACGTGCCTACGGAGGTGTGGCACCAGCGGTTGTGTTTATGGTTCCTGAAATCCGGCGGAACTTAATGGGAAAAGTTGAACGTTCATTACACGCCAAACATCTCGAAGAGGTACTCGCCCAACAACAGGTACAAAACAAAAACCGCTAGTGGTAAAAGTGGCGCTCACCCGTAAAGTACATGGTCACTCCGGCTGCGTTGGCGGCCGCAATCACTTCTTCGTCGCGCACTGAGCCGCCTGGCTGCACCACCGCGCTGACCCCCGCGTCAAGCAGAATCTGCAGGCCGTCGGCAAACGGGAAGAACGCATCGCTGGCTGCAACCGAGCCCTTGGCTCGTGATTCAGCGCGGCTGACCGCCAACCGGCACGAGTCAACCCGGTTAACCTGCCCCATTCCAACGCCAACCGAGGCGCCATCGCGAGCCAGCAGAATACCGTTAGATTTGACGGCGCGAACGGCACGCCAAGCAAACTTGAGTTGCTCAAAAGTTGCCGCGTCAGCCTTAGGACCAGCAACCAACTTCCAGTCATTGGTGTTGAACTTGCTGAACTCATCTGGGTGCTGCACCAGCAGGCCGCCGCTGATTTGGCGAATCTCAAGGGTCTCTCGCGAATAGTTGGCCGGCAATTCAAGAATGCGTAGATTCTTCTTAGTGAGCAAAAGCTGCAGCGCATCCAGCTGGTAGCCAGGCGCAACAATCACTTCGGTGAAAACGTCGGCTACTTGCTGGGCCATGGCAAGAGTCACAATTCGGTTGGAGGCAATAACCCCACCAAACGCCGAGAGCGGATCGCAGAGCAAGGCTTTGGCGTGAGCCTCGGCGATGGGGTCGGCTGCCTCTGCCGAGCCAATCGCAATGCCGCACGGGTTGGCGTGCTTGATAATGGCCACCGCTGGCTCGACAAAGTCATAGGCCGCGCGCAACGCGGCATCGGCGTCAACGTAGTTGTTGTAGGACATGTCCTTGCCATTTAGCTGGCGCGCCTGCGCGATTCCGCTAACCGCACCCTCACCGGTGGTTGCGTACAGGGCTGCCGGCTGGTGTGAGTTCTCACCGTAGCGAAGCACCTGAGAAAGTTTTCCGGTCACACCAAACTCAGGCTCAAACCCGGGGTTGGCGTTTGGCTGTTCGTCGGCCGCTCCGGTCTTGCCCTTCCAAGCGTTGCCCAACTCGCTGGCAAACCACTCGGCAACCGCGGTGTCGTACTTGGCGGTGTGGCTGAAAGCGGCGTAGGCCAACTCCCTGCGTTGCTGCAGGGTGGTTCCACCATTCTTCAGGGCATCGATGATTTCGGGGTAGCGCCCCGGGTCCACCACAATGGCCACGTTGGCGTGGTTCTTGGCGCTGGCTCGCACCATTGCCGGGCCACCAATGTCGATCTGCTCAACCACCGCGTCGCCCTTTGCACCAGAGGCCACGGTCTGCACAAATGGGTAAAGGTTTACGACCACCAGCTGAAACGGCTCAATGGCCAGGTCTCGAAGCTGTTGCTCGTGCTGAACCAAACGAAGGTCAGCCAAAAGACCGCCGTGAACAACGGGGTGCAGGGTTTTAACGCGGCCATCGAGGGATTCTGGGAACCCGGTGATCTGCGAAACCTCGGTTACCTTGTAACCCGCCTCGGCAATGGTCTTTGCCGTGGACCCAGTTGAAATAATGTCAACGCCGGCCTCGCTCAGTGCCTTGGCAAGGTCCAACAGGCCTGTCTTGTCGCTTACCGAAACCAGAGCGCGCTTGACCGGGACTCGGTCAAAGTGGCGGTAGTCGGCTGGGGTGTAGTTGCTCTGAGCGGCCACGGGTTACCTTTCGAGGGTGAGTTGAATCTTGTTCTCCGCGATGTCCTGCACCACCTGCACCAGAAGCTGGCGTTCAACCTGCTTGATGCGTTCGTGCAGACTTGCTTCGCTGTCTTCCGGTAGGACATCAACGCTGGCCTGCGCCAGGTGAGGACCGGTGTCGACACCCTCGTCGACGATATGTACCGTAACCCCAGTGGTCTTTGCGCCAGCCACCATGGCGTCGTGCACCGCGTGGGCGCCCGGAAAATTTGGGAGCAGCGATGGATGCGTGTTGATCAGGTTTGGGGCAAGAGCGTTCACAAAATCCGGTGGCAAAATGCGCATGAATCCGGCAAGGACTACTAGGTCTGGCTTGAAGTGCTCAATGTTGGCGAGCAAGACCTTGGCCCATTCATCGCGGCTGGAAAAAGCCTTGGGATTCACCACAAAAGTTGGGACACCGTAGTCCTCGGCGTGAGCAAGCCCAGCGGCTGGGTTATCGGAACCCACTGCCCGAATCCGGACCGGATAAAGCGGATTTTCGGCTGCCTTTAGCAGGGCTTGGAGGTTGGATCCCCCGCCCGAAATGAGTACAACGACCGACAGCACTGGTCTATTTTACTTGGCTAACGCGGCGAATCACTTCGTCGTCGGGGGCTTCGGGCTTGGCGGAATAGAACCCAGCGATGGTTGCCACCACCGCGGTCTCGATGAACGTGACCAGCGCCACTAGCCACGGGTTAGCACCAAATTGCTCTAACCTTCCCGGCCCAATTGCGCCGCTGGCCCACCAGGACAATAGCCCCAGTTCGATTCCGGCCACCACTCCAATTGCAAGCCCCAAAGCCAGTGCAGCGTTGAAGGCTGAGGCGAACTCAAACCGAATTTCGTCCGCATATTTGCGAACCGAGAGAGTTGCCGCAAAAGCCGCCAAAAGTGGCACCATGAGCCAGATCATTCCGGCGTTTAGCTCACCAACCGGCAGGGCAGCTAACACTGGGAAGCTGGGCAGAGGACCCAGCGAGCTACCAAGCGGACTAACTAGCGAACCGGTGCCAATAGAAAAACCCACACCGGTAAGCCAAGTCGCCCCAAAAATTACCAGGTTAGGCAAAAAGGCAAGTTGGGCAAAAGTGACCACAAAGCCACCCAAGATTGTCAGTTGCAGACCCTCGTACAGGCGAATTACCTCTATCCAGTTGAGCGCCAACAAGATTGAGATGCCCAGAGCTGAGACTGCCACCAACGTAAACACCACCGCGGTCCCGGCGCGCAAAGCCGGACCCGACACAGCGCGGAACCACCAGGTCTGGTTCTGAAGTCGCTGCTCCAACCAAGCGTTTGCCGCCAAGCGCTCGGGGGCTTGCTCGAGTTCTCCCACTCCAAGATCTATCGGTTTGGCAAAAAGCGAGGCCAAAACCACAACCGACATAAAAAGCGCCGTTGGAATCATGAGACCCTGCCACTCAACCACAAAGGCAACCTGAGCTTGGGCGAGGTTGGTAACCAAAAACGAGAGACCTCCGTAAACCAGGCCACCACCCAGCCATCCCGGCCAAATATTTGAAGTTGCAGCTAGCCGCCTGCCCAAGCGGAATGCGGTTGCAATCAAGATTGCCGTGTAACCCAGCGGCAAAATGGCAATGACAAACTTTTGTGTGGCAATTCCCGCTATGGTGCCCGCTGGCACAACTACGTGAGCACCCTGGGCCAACAGCCAGATGTCGGCAGCGGTCTTGAACCCAAACGTCCAGTCCAGGTTGGGGTCGTTTTCAACAAGCCACAAAATGGTTATCGGCACGAGCAATAAGCCCATGCCGATAACCACAGACAGCGCGGCCTCAAGAGCCGATGTCAGAAATGTGGCCTTGCGACTAAACACAAACCCCTACTTTGCTGTGGTTAGTTTGTGCCGTTTAGAGGTTCGCGATTACCTCGCGCATAAGCGCGGCGGTCTCCGAAGGGGTCTTTCCAACCTTGACGCCAACGGCTTCAAAGGCTTCCTTCTTTGCCTGAGCGGTACCCGCCGAACCCGAAACAATAGCGCCGGCGTGACCCATGGTCTTGCCTTCTGGAGCGGTGAAGCCCGCTACGTAGGCGACAACCGGCTTGGTCACGTTGGCGGCGATGTAGGCAGCAGCCTTTTCCTCGCTGTCGCCACCGATCTCACCAATTAGCACGATTGCCTTGGTTTCAGGGTCGGCCTGGAAGGCGGCAAGAGCGTCAATGTGGGTGGTGCCAATGATTGGGTCTCCACCGATTCCAATAGCGGTTGACATGCCAATGTCGCGAAGCTCGTACATCATTTGATAGGTCAGGGTTCCCGACTTTGAGACCAGACCGATTGGGCCGGTACCGGTGATGTTCGACGGGGTGATTCCCGCGTTCGATTTTCCTGGGCTAATGATTCCCGGGCAGTTTGGACCAATGAGACGGGTTACCTGTCCCTTGGCAACGTTGTAAGCCCAAGCCTCGGCGGTGTCGTGCACCGGAATGCCTTCGGTGATTGCCACTGCCAGCGGAATCTCTGCGTCAATTGCCTCGATGATGGCAGCCTTCGCAAAGGCGGGCGGAACAAAGATCACCGATACGTTGGCACCGGTTGCCGCCATTGCCTCGGCAACGGTTCCAAACACTGGCAGGTCCTTGCCCTCTACGGTGACGGTCTCGCCAGCCTTGCGTGGGTTGACACCGCCAACAATGTTGGAGCCACCGGCAAGCATGCGCTGGGTGTGCTTCATGCCTTCGGCACCGGTCATGCCCTGAACAATGATCTTGGAGTTTTCGTTTAGAAAAATAGCCATTTTGTGAGTCTCTCTTGCTTAGGCGTTGGCCAGCTGGGCAGCCTTGTCGGCGGCCTGGTCCATGGTGTCTACGACGGTTACCAGCGGGTGAGCGTACTCGGCCAGAATGCGGCGGCCTTCGGCTACGTTGTTTCCGTCAAGGCGAACCACTAGTGGCTTGCTGGCTGACGAACCAAGGGTGTTTAGCGCGCCTACGATTCCGTTGGCAACGGCGTCACAGGCGGTGATGCCACCGAAGACGTTCACGAAAACGCTCTTTACCTGTGGGTCGTTGAGGATCACGTCTAGTCCGTTAGCCATGACTTCGGCCGATGCGCCACCGCCAATGTCAAGGAAGTTGGCTGGCTTTACGCCACCGTGCTTCTCACCCGCGTAGGCAACCACGTCTAGGGTGGACATGACCAAACCGGCACCGTTACCAATGACACCGACTTCGCCGTCTAGCTTGACGTAGTTCAGACCAAGCGCCTTGGCCTTAGCCTCTAGCGGGTCAACCTTGGCAATCGAAACTTCTTCGCGGTCGGTGTGACGGAACTCTGCGTTCTCGTCCAACGAAACCTTGCCGTCAAGGGCCACAATGTCGCCATCCTTGGTTAGAACCAGAGGGTTAACCTCTACCAGGGTGGCGTCTTCCTTCTTGAAGACTTCCCAAAGCTTCACGAAAACCGGGGCAACCTTGGCTGCCAACTCATCGTTGAAGCCACCTGCCTTGGCAATCTCAAGAGCCTTTTCGGCATCGATGCCTCGTAGGGCATCTACTGCAATCTTTGCCAGTGCCTCGGGGCGCTCTACGGCGAGCTGCTCGATTTCCATTCCACCTTCAACGCTGCAGAGCGATAGGAAGGTGCGGTTGCTTCTGTCTAGCAAAACCGAAAAGTAGAACTCCTTGTCAATGGCCGCACCCTGGGCGATCATGACGCGCTTTACAACGTGACCCTTAATGTCTAGTCCAAGAATGTCGGTTGCCTTTTCACGGGCCTCTTCTGGGCTGTGAACCACCTTGACACCGCCGGCCTTGCCGCGGCCACCAACCTGAACCTGGGCCTTAACCACAACGGTTCCGCCAATTTTGGCTGCCGCATCGGCTGCCTCGTCTGGGGTGTCTGCAATGAGTCCCTGAAGAACTGGAACTCCGTAGGCCTCGAATAAATCGCGCGCCTGATACTCAAATAAATCCACTTTTTATCCATTTCAGCTGGAATGACTAAGGCAGAGAGCCTCTACAAGTTTAGCCCTCGATGGGCGCCTCAAATCCGCTCAGGAATCGAGTTTTGTGATTGGCGCGACCTTCACCAAGAGGCGCTTGATTCCGTTGGAGCCAAAGTGAATTTCCGCGGTCTGCTTTGGTGGTTTACCGGATACCGAAATGACTTTGCCTTTGCCAAAATCGGCGTGCATTACATGTTCACCCGGAACCAGTTCCATGTCGCCGTTGTTCTTTACCGAGCTAATGGCGCCGGCCCACTGTGTCTTCTCTTTGGGTGGAAGTGATTCGCGGGATGCACCCGATTGGTAACCCTGGTTATCGGCGATTGATGGCCGATAAGCGGTGACCCTGCGAGCGCTGGATTCACGCCATTCGATAAGGTCTTGCGGAATTTCGTTGAGGAACCGGCTGGGCGTTGCAGCATCGGACTCACCAAAGGTGGTGCGGCTCATAGCCAGACTCAGGTGCAGGTGTTTTTTGGCTCTAGTGATGCCCACGTAGAACAGGCGGCGCTCTTCGGACAGACCACCGGGAGTCAAGAAGCTCATTCGGTGCGGTAGCAGCCCCTCTTCAATTCCGGTGAGGAACACGGCCTCGTACTCTAGGCCCTTGGCGGTGTGAAGGGTCATGAGAGAAACCGTTCCGCTGGCATCGTCAAGTTCATCGGCAGCGGCAACCAGAGCAACCTCATTGAGGAAATCAGGTAGGCGCCCCTCGGGGTTGTTGCGCTGGAATTCTCTGGCAACGTTCACGAGTTCCTCGAGGTTCTCAACGCGAGCTTCGTCCTGAGGGTCGCGGCTGGCACGCAGGGCTTCTAGGTAACCGCTCTTGTCCAACACACTCTTGAGGATCAGGTCGACCGGTGTGGTTGGAACCTGCTCCTCGAGCTCATTTAGCAAAGCAGAAAGTTGTGTGATTGCCGTGGTGATTTTTGGCCCAAAGCCAAACTCGTTCACGTAGGCCAGGACCTGGCGCACAGACATGCCGTGTTCCTGCGCGTGCTTTGCCAGCTGGGTCTCGGTTGCGTCGCCAATTCCGCGCTTAGGCACGTTCAAGATACGCCGGGTAGCAAGGTCGTCGCGGTCGTTTGAGATGGCGACTAAGTAGCCAAAGGCATCTTTGATTTCCTGGCGCTCATAGAACTTGGTGCCGCCAATAACGCGATACGGCAGCGCCGACCTAATGAAAATTTCTTCTAGGGTTCGGGTCTGAGAGTTAGTTCTGTAAATGACAGCGATGTCTCGGTAGTCGAGCCCATCGTTGTGAAGTCGGTTGATCTCATCGGCCACAAACTGTGCCTCGTCGTGACCCGAGTATCCGGTGAAACCAACTAGTTTCTGGCCGTTACCAGAGTCGGTCCAGAGGTTTTTGGCTGGCCGGTCAAAGTTATTGCTGATAACCGCGTTGGCGGCCGACAAAATGTTTTGAGTGGAGCGGTAGTTCTGCTCGAGCAGAATGGTCTTGGCTCCCTTAAAGTCTTTCTCGAACTCGGAGATATTTCGGATATCGGCACCGCGGAAAGCGTAGATGCTCTGGTCGCTGTCACCCACAACGGTTAGCGCTGCCGGGGCAAGTACCTCACCGGTGCGTTCATTCACCGCCGCGTGGGCATCGTCTATGGGCCTGGTCAGCTCACGAATCAGCGCGTACTGCGCGTGGTTGGTGTCTTGATACTCGTCCACCAAAATGTGCCGGAACTTGCGCTGGTAGTTTGCCGCTACCTCTGGGAAGTTGCGGAACAGGTGCACGGTCTCGCCAATTAGGTCATCAAAATCGAAGGCGTTATTGCGCCTGAGTTCGGCTTGGTAGCGTTCAAAAATCTCAGCGATGATTCGCTGCACCGGGTCTGACATGTCTCCGGCTCTTGCAAAACCTTCGGCGTCCATGAGTTCGTTCTTGGCGTTGGAGATGATTGCCGAAACTCCCGCTGGGGTTAGTTTGTGAATATCCGCGCCAGAGTCCCTAATGAGCCGCTTGAAGATTGCGCGGCTATCGCCCGAGTCATAGATGGTGAAGTTTGAGTTGTGACCAAGGCGTTCGGCCTCGCGCCGAAGTATCAGAACGCAGGCCGAGTGAAAGGTCTTGATCCACATGCCGTCGGCTGACTCACCAAGCAGGTGACGAACCCGCTCGCGCATTTCGGCGGCGGCCATATTGGTGAAGGTGATTGCCAGGATTTGGCTTGGCCAGAGTTCCTTCATGGCCAGCAGGTGGGCAATGCGATGCGTCAGAACCTTGGTCTTGCCCGAACCAGCGCCCGCAACGATCAGAAGTGCAGGCCCGCGGTGCAGCACGGCTGCCCGCTGCTGTGGGTTAAGCCCCTCGAGCAGGCTATCTGCTGAGGCGTGGGGGTTGAAAGAAAAAAGCTCGGTCATGACTTGGTAATACTAGGCGAGCCCGTCGACAACCGAACGGAGCAAATCGGGTTGGTCGGCAAAGATTCCGTCGGCTCCGGTCTCGATAATACGAACCAGGTACTCCTCAACCGAGTTCTCAGCTTCCTCGACTTTTGCGGTCCAGGTGTAAATCAGCAGGTTGCGGTCCTTGGCGTGGGCAACCAGATTCTGGTCGTGCGTGTACAGGATCTCTTTGTCAAAGCTGATGCCGTCTACCCGCGCCGCCACATCGTTCAAAAAGTCGTCGAGTTGCGAGTCATGTTTGGGCATGCCCCACTCGGCCACCAAAAAGACGTACTTGTGTGGTTCGCCCATGGCCAACTTGAGACGCTCGGTGATATCCAGGTCAAAGGACTCAAATACGAAACTCTGGCCGGCCGACTTCCAGTCCCACTGGCTCATGGCTTCAGCAGTCATGGCCACCATGTCAAAACCCACGGTCTCAAAATGCTTGGCGTGCTTTAGCTCGACCACAAGCTGTTTGCCACGGGCAAAATCGGAAGCCAAGAGGTCCTGAAGGGTTGGCACCTGAAACTGACCATCAAACTTGGCGCTACCGGGCCGCTGATCTGGGATGCGCTCGGTAGCCCTGAGAGTCTTTATCTCTGCCAGCGTGAAGTCTTCGCTGAACCAACCGGTGACCTCCCAAAAACCGTAAAAGGTCTGAGTGCGGTGGCGATCTGCGAATTCCGGTCGGCTGGCAACATCGGTGGTTCCTGACAACTCGTTCTCGTGACGAATGATCAGGTGACCGTCCTTGGTGGGAACCAGGTCGCACTCAATGGCGTCACTACCCTGAGCAAAGGCCAGTTCGAAGGCCTCAAGCGTGTTTTCCGGTCGGTATCCGCAAGCTCCGCGGTGACCGAAAACCAGTGGCTTCATTACTCCCACTCAATGGTGCCGGGCGGCTTGCTGGTCACGTCTAGAACCACGCGATTGACACCGGCTACCTCGTTTGTGATTCGGTTAGAGATCTTGGCCAGCAGGTCGTAAGGCAAGCGTGACCAGTCGGCGGTCATGGCGTCTTCCGATGAAACCGGGCGAAGCACAATGGGGTGGCCGTAGCTTCGGCCGTCGCCCTGAACTCCAACCGAGCGAACATCGGCCAGCAGCACCACCGGGCACTGCCAGATTTCGGCGTCCTGACCCGCTGCGGTCAGCTCCTCACGAACAATCGCATCGGCTTGGCGAAGCAGGTCCAGGCGCTCCTTGGTGACCTCGCCGATAATGCGAATGCCAAGGCCTGGACCGGGGAACGGTTGACGCTGCACAATTTCGGCAGGCAATCCCAGCTCGGCGCCGATAGCGCGAACCTCATCCTTGAACAGGGTTCGAAGCGGCTCAACCAGCTCAAACTGCAGGTCATCTGGCAACCCGCCCACGTTGTGGTGACTCTTGATTCCCGCCGTGGCCCCGCCTCCCGACTCAACCACGTCTGGGTACAGGGTGCCCTGAACCAGGAACTTGATGGGTCGGTTGTCGGCCTTGGCCTCGTTGATCAGCTGCAACTGCGCTTCTTCAAAGGTACGAATGAACTCGCGGCCAATAATCTTGCGCTTGGTCTCCGGATCGGTCACGCCAGCCAGCGCATCTAGGAACTTCTTTTCTGCATCGATGGTCACGAGCCGGATGCCCGTGGCAGCAACGTAGTCGCGCTCAACCTGGGTGGCTTCGTCTTGTCGCAGCAGGCCGTGGTTTACGAATACGCAGACAAGCTGGTCGCCCACAGCCTTGTGAACCAGAGCTGCCGCTACCGCCGAGTCGACTCCGCCGGATAGGCCGCAGATAACTCGGTCGGTTCCAACCTGCGCCCGAATCTTCTCAACCTGCTCGGCAATCACGTTGCCCGAGTTCCAGTCCGCTGGAATACCGGCGGCGTTATGCAAGAAGTTCTCGAGCACGTTTTGACCAAACTGCGAGTGCTTCACCTCTGGGTGCCACTGCACTCCGTAAATCTTCTTTTCACGATTCGCGAAGGCAGCAACCGGGGTGGTTTCGGTTGAGGCTAGAACCTCAAAACCCGCGGGTGCCTGCATGACCTGGTCGCCGTGACTCATCCAACAGATCTGCTGATCTGGTTGGCCGTCCAGAATCTCGCCACCCGCGGTGACCCTTAGCTCGGTAGCGCCGTATTCGCGCTTTCCGGTTGCATCTACCCGGCCGCCTAGAGCATTGGCAAGGGTTTGGAAACCGTAGCAGATTCCAAGCACCGGAATTCCAAGCTCAAGGATTGCGGCGTCTAACGCTGGCGAACCCGGCTCGTAAACTGACGACGGTCCACCCGAGAGGATGATGGCTGCCGGCTGCTTTTCAGCAACCTGGGCCGCGGTTATGTTGTGGTGAACGATCTCCGAGAAAACCCCGGCCTCGCGAACTCGGCGGGCAATCAGCTGCGCGTACTGCGCGCCAAAGTCGACAACTAGAACTGGCTGGCTAATGACTGACCTCACTTAGCTGGGCGGCAGCCACCTTGGCAAAGTGGCGCTCGGTAAAGAATGACAGGAACGGAACCACGCCACCGGCGGCAATCAAAATGAACCGACCAAAGCTCCAGCGCAACAAAGTCCAGAGACGGAAGTCTGTGTAAAGGTAGAGCACGTACAGCCAGCCGTGAATGATCAGCGCGGCCGAGGTCAGGTTCAGGCCGCTAGTCGGCAGACCCACTTTTACGCCAAGGTCATCAACCATGAACTTTTCCAGGGTTAGTAGGCCATTGGGGCCGAAGGCCCAAAGCTCAGACTCCAGTGTGAGGCGTAGCACGAAAAGAGTGCTGATAACCAGAAGGAAAATGCCCGTCACCATCGATGAAATCTTGTAGAGCTTTAGGGTCGATTTAATGGCCGGGAGCTGGGCTTCGAGGGGCGATGGCATGAGGCTAGTCTACCTTTTCGGGTTGTTGGGCCTGCTCCAAAAGTTGAGCGTCGCGAACCAGACGCCACCACAAAAATACGCTGAAGCCGCAGAACAGAATCCACTCGATTGCGTAGAACGCACTGAGCCAGTTGACCTGAACGTCGGTTGGAACCGGCTTCACGGTTATGGGCTCAAGGCCTGCGGGCACCTTGCTGGGCTCTTGCAGAATCAGGAACAGCGGGTAGGTTGCCGAGGTGTCGCCCTTGTATAGGTTGACCAGCTGACCCACCGAAAGACTTTCAAGGACAACCGAACCTGCGCCCCGAGTTAGCTGCGGTGGCTCACTCGAACCAAGCAATCCGCGAACCGGCAGAAACGCCTGCGCCTGCACCGAAGCCTCAAGTTGTTCGCGTGCCTTTAGCGCCTCCTCGCGACTTGGCGCAAAACCCACCGCCACCGTAAGCATGGCCGCATCGATGGTTCGGCTGTTAGCCACCACCCAGAATCCAGCCTGCCCGTTCCGTTGGACACGATTCGCCACTACGTACACGTTTCGTAGGTCCAGCATCACGTTGGCCTCGACCAGCGAACCAACCGAGTAAGGCTGCACCGGAAGACCGGGGCGGATCAAAGAATCTATGGGCTTTGCCACCGTCTGGGTGAGCTCGGTTGCGGCTTGCTCAAAACTGCGGCCAAGCTGCCACTGTGCCAGCAGCGCGCAAACGGCGGCCATGGCCAAGGCAAGAAAAAGGCCCCCAACCCATTTGGGTCTGCTGGCTACCTGAAACCAGTTGGGGGCTTTTTTCATGATGTTGTCTGGCCGCTTGGCTGCCTAGTTGCTTGGCTGCTTGGTTCCGCGGCTCTACTGCGCCTGGTAGGGAGCAACCACAACGTCTACGCGCTGGAACTCCTTTAGGTCGCTGTAGCCGGTGGTTGCCATGCTGCGGCGCAGCGCGCCAATCAGGTTAGTGGCTCCGTTGGAATCGTTGGCTGGGCCAACCAAAATCTCTTCAAGGCTGTAACGCGAGCCAATCTCAACTCGGGTTCCACGCGGCAACTCGTGGTGCCAGGCTTCCTGACCCCAGTGCCAGCCGTGACCCGGAGCCTCGGTGGCCTTAGCCAAAACCGAGCCCAGCATGACGGCGTCTGCGCCACAAGCGATTGCCTTTACGACATCGCCCGAGGTGCCCAGACCGCCATCGGCAATGACGTGCACGTAACGTCCGCCCGATTCATCCATGTAGTCACGGCGAGCGCCAGCAACGTCTGCAACCGCTGTGGCCATTGGTGCGTGAATGCCCAGGACCTTGCGAGTGGTAGATGCCGCACCACCGCCAAAGCCAACCAAAACACCGGCCGCACCGGTGCGCATCAGGTGAAGGGCAGCGGTGTATGTTGCCGCTCCTCCGACAATTACGGGAACGTCCAGCTCGTAAATGAACTGCTTAAGGTTCAGTGGCTCGCTGGTCTTGCTGACGTGTTCGGCCGAGACGGTGGTTCCGCGAATCACAAAAATGTCAACGCCGGCCTTGATCACGGTGTCACTAAACTCTGCCGTGCTCTGGGGCGAGAGCGCTCCGGCAACGGTCACTCCGGCTTCACGGATCTGCGCAATGCGGTCGCGAATCAGTTCGGGTTTGATTGGCTCCGAGTAAATCTCGCGCAGGCGCGCAACCGACTTATCGGCCGGCAGTCCGGCAATCTCAACCAGCAGCTTCTCTGGGTTTTCGTATCGAGTCCAAAGACCTTCAAGATCCAGAACACCAAGGCCGCCCAGTTTGCCAATGGAAATCGCGGTTTCCGGCGAGACCACGGAATCCATGGGCGCGGCCAGCACCGGCAGCGCAAAGTTGAAAGCATCGATGGTCCACGTGGTTGACACGTCCTGCGGGTCGCGAGTTCTTCGCGAAGGCACTACCGCAATGTCGTCAAACGCCCACGAGCGGTTTCCGCGCTTTCCGCGGCCAATTTCAATCTCGGACATTTTTCCCCTAGCGGCTGTTGTAGTTAGGAGCCTCAATGGTCATCTGCACGTCGTGCGGGTGACTTTCCTTGAGGCCGGCTGCGGTGATTCGCACGAACTTGCCGCGCTTTTGCAATTCATCGATGTTCTCTGCGCCCACGTAACCCATTGATGCGCGCAGCCCACCAATTAGCTGGTGGCTGACCGACGCGACCGTGCCACGGTAAGGAACCCGGCCTTCAATGCCCTCTGGTACCAACTTGTCTTCGCGCAGCACGTCGTCTTGGAAGTAGCGATCCTTGCTGTAGCTCTTGGCTTGGCCGCGCGACTGCATGGCTCCAAGCGAACCCATGCCACGGTAAGTCTTGAACTGCTTTCCGCCCACAAAGGTGATGTCACCCGGGGCTTCGTCGGTTCCTGCCAGAAGAGAGCCAAGCATTACCGAGTTTGCGCCGGCAACCAGAGCCTTGGCAATGTCACCCGAGTACTGAAGGCCGCCGTCGGCAATGACCGGAACCCCGGCCGGGCGGGCGGCCAGAGAAGCCTGGTACACCGCGGTGATTTGCGGAACTCCAACACCCGCAACCACGCGAGTGGTGCAAATGGAACCCGGACCAACTCCAACCTTTACGCCGTCTGCTCCGGCTGCCACCAACGCAGCTGCGCCTTCGCGGGTGGCCACGTTACCGCCAATTACGTCAACGTTGCGGGCGAATGGCTCGGCCTTTAGCTTTGCAATCATTTCCAGAACCGCGGAGTTGTGGCCGTGGGCGGTGTCAACCACCAGGATGTCCACGCCCGCGTCTACCAGCGCCATTGAGCGCTCCCAGGCATCCTGTCCAACTCCAACTGCAGCTGCTACCAAAAGACGTCCGTTGGCATCCTTGCTGGCAAGAGGGTACTTCTCCGACTTATCAAAGTCCTTGACGGTAATTAGTCCTCGTAGCTTGCCGGCGTCATCAACAATCGGCAGTTTCTCAATTCGGTGCTGGGCAAAAATTGCAATGGCGTCTTCTGGACGAATACCCACCTTGGCGGTAACCAAGGGCGTTGGGGTCATTACATCTTTAACCAGAGTCGTGGTTCTTTGAACGTCAAGCACAAAGCGCATGTCTCGGTTGGTGACAATACCAACCAGGGTGCCGTCTTCATCAACCACCGGAAGGCCCGATACGCGATACAAGCGGCAGGCGTCGTCTACTTCTTGAATGGTTGCCAGCGGGTGGGTGGTAACCGGGTGGGTGATCATTCCGGCTTCGCTTCGCTTCACAAGGTCAACCTGCTGAGCCTGGCTCTCGATATCCAGATTGCGGTGCAATACGCCAATGCCACCCTGACGTGCCATGGCAATGGCGAGGCGCGCTTCAGTGACTGTGTCCATAGCCGAAGACAGCAACGGAACATTTATATGTATGCGCCTGGTGAGCTGGGTTCGGGTGTTTACCGCGCTCGGGACAATGTTTGATTCGCCTGGCAGCAATAGGACGTCATCGTAGGTAAGTCCGACAAAGCCGAATGGGTCGTGTTCAGTCATGAGATTAAGCCCTCGCTTGCAGCAAAAAGATTCCCTAATTCTACCCCGTGGCTCTGCCAGTGCTGGGCGCCAACAATGCCTGACCGCCTCAGAGCTGAATGCGCTTGCAAAAATAGTTGGGTAGGTTTTCTGTAGGTTATTTAATCGCAACCGTAGACCTTGCCAAAAACCGTTTACCGTGGCTTAATCTGCGGTAATGTCAGAAAGAAAATGCAAAGGTGCTAATCCTGCGCCGTGCAAAAACGGAGGTTAGTTTCATGACCCAGTCCGGTCGCAGATTAGGAGTCCTATTCGGGCTTCTAGCCATGGCGTTCTCCATGTTCATGGCGGCAGCCCCAGCCCACGCAGAAAATGATCCAAGTTGGCCTTACAGCATTGGCGGAACGCTAAAGTCCGACGGCGAGCCAATCAAGGGTGTTCACATCACGGCTACCAACGGTGATTTCTCCAACGATGCCACCACCGATGACTTTGGGCAGTGGACCATTCTGGTTCCGAAACAAGAGGTTTACAAGGTAACCCTCGATGTCAAGACTCTTCCCGAAGGCGTAGCCCTAGCAACCGCTGGGGGCGAGGTTGGCGAGGCCGACCTCACGCAAACCGACTTTGCCGCAGTGCTGTTTCAGTTTGGCGGTCAGACCTCTAACGCCGTGAGCTTTGGTGATCAGCTGTCCCAGCGCATCTTCTCGGGATTCAACTTTGGTCTTCTGCTGGCAATTGCCGCCATCGGCATCTCACTTATCTTCGGAACCACGGGACTCAGCAACTTTGCCCACGGTGAAATGGTCACCCTGGGTGCCCTCATGATGTGGTTCTTCTACACGGTTCTATCCATGAACATTCTGCTGGCAGCCATCCTTGCCATTGCGGTTGCAACCGCATTCGGTTGGGCACAGGATGCCGGGCTCTGGAAGCCGCTGCGCAAGCGTCGAATGGGCCTAAACCAAATGATGATCGTGTCAATTGGCTTCTCCATTGTTGCGCGCTACATCTTGCTTTTGGTCTTCAACGGCGACGCCAAGGACATTGGTGGTGGCGGTAACGTTGTGGCGCTTGGACCAGTTCTCACCACGGACATCACCTTGGTAAGCATGGTTCTTTCGGCCCTCGCGCTGGGCGCCGTTGCCTACTTCTTGACTCGCACCCGCGTTGGCAAGGCTACTCGCGCGGTAAGCGACAACTCGGCGCTGGCTTCTGCAACAGGCATCGATGTCGAGCGCATCATCCGAATCGTATGGATCGTTGCCTCGGCGCTTACCGGTCTTGCCGGAGTGCTCTACGGCCTTCAGTTCCAAGCCAACTGGCTCACTGGTTTTGACATTCTGTTGCTGTTGTTCGCATCGGTGACCCTTGGTGGTCTCGGAACCGCTCTGGGTGCCACCGTTGGTGCGCTAATCATTGGCATGGTGGTTGAGGTTTCCAGCATGTTCATTCCAAACGAGCTCAAGTACGCAGCCGCACTGGTGATCCTGATTGTGATTCTTATCGTTCGCCCGCAGGGTGTTCTTGGCAAGAAGCAGCGAATCGGTTAAGGGAAGAGGACTACAAAATGGATTTCGGAAGTATCTTCAACCTCGCCTTAGGTGAGTTGGTTGGCGTTTACGCCGCCGCCTACATCCTTGCCGCTCTGGGTCTAGGCATTCACTTTGGTTTCACCGGTCTGCTCAACTTTGGACAGGCAGCCTTTGCCGCTCTGGGTGCCTACGGGTACGCCATTGCCACTCTGACCTTCGGTTGGGGGCTCTGGGGTTCCATTGCCTTTGGCCTGGTTTGCTCTGCTTTGTTTGCGGTGCTGCTGGGTATCCCTACCCTGAGACTTCGAGCCGACTACCTGGCAATTGTGACGATTGCCGCTGCACAGGCTCTGGTCTATGCGTTCAAGACATCGCAGTACGGGGAGGTAACCGGTGGCGCTAACGGTCTTAGCCAGTTTGGTGAGGACTTCTACGCGCTGAACCCAATTGGCCCTAACCCAGCGCGCGATGACGGTCGCTACGACTTTGGAATCATCACCATGGCCGCCGATGAACTTTACATTCGCATCGTCGCTTGGGTTCTTGTAATCCTCATGGCAGTGCTACTCATCGTGCTTACTCGCAGCCCATGGGGACGCGTTCTAAAGGGTATTCGAGAAGACGAGGATGCCGTTCGTTCGCTGGGTAAGAACGTGTTCGCATACAAGCTGCAGGCACTGGTGATTGGTGGAACCATCGCAAGCTTCGGTGGAATGATCTTCGTTCTATCCAGCCAAACCAACCAGCCATCAACCTGGGGAACCAACTTCACCTTCATGCTCTGGACCATCTTGCTCCTCGGTGGCGCGGCCACCATTCTTGGTCCAGTGGTCGGCGGAATGGTCTTCTTTGCCCTGTTGTCACTTACCGAGGGAATCCTCTCGGGACTGGTCAACATTGGCTGGTTGCCATTCCTAGACCTGGCTCAGGTGGGTCAGATTCGCTACCTGCTCGTTGGTTTGATTCTTATGCTCTTGGTCATCTTCAGACCACAGGGATTGTTCGGTAACAAGAAGGAGATGCAGTTCAATGGCTAATGAAATTGCAATTGGACCGGCAGAGCCCGGCTGCGCCAAGGTTGACCCCATTCTGGTTGCCAGTGGTGTGACTCGTCAGTTTGGTGGCTTGACCGCCGTTGACGTAGCTCACCTTGAGATTCCTCGCGGCAAGATCACCGCTCTTATCGGCCCCAACGGTGCCGGCAAGACCACACTGTTCAACCTGCTAACCGGTTTTGACAAGCCAAACACCGGTGTCTGGACCTTCGAGGGCAAGGATCTAGCCGGTGTGCCAGCCTACAAGGTTGCACGACTGGGCATGATTAGAACCTTCCAGCTGACCAAGGCCCTAAGTTTGTTGACCGTCATTGACAACATGCGTCTGGGGGCCCAGCACCAGCCCGGTGAAAGCTTCCTGAAGGCGTTCATTCGCCCGCTCTGGAAAAAGGTCGAAGAGGCTAACACCGATCGCGCTGACGCCCTCCTAAAGCGCTTCAAGCTAGACGCCAAGCGTGAGGACTACGCAGCCGCCCTTTCGGGTGGTCAGCGCAAATTGCTAGAAATGGCTCGCGCCCTCATGAGCGACCCAAAGTTGGTCATGCTTGACGAGCCAATGGCCGGTGTGAACCCTGCTTTGACCCAGAGCCTTCTTGAGCACATCAAGGGCCTCAAGGAATCTGGCACCACCGTCCTGTTCGTTGAGCACGACATGCACATGGTCCGTCACATCAGTGACTGGGTTGTGGTCATGGCCGAAGGCAAGATCGTTGCCGAGGGCCCACCTGCAGATGTAATGAAGAACCCAGCCGTAATTGATGCCTACCTTGGCGCCCACGCTCACACCGACCTGGGAACCGTAAGCATCGACACGGTAAAGGAAGGCAAGTAATGAGCGCACAGACTCCAGTTGTCCACGTAGAAAACGTGACCGCGGGTTACCTGCCCGGAATCAACATCCTCAACGAGTGCTCTCTGGTTGCCAACCAGGGTGAGCTCATTGGAATCATTGGCCCTAACGGTGCCGGCAAGTCAACCCTGCTCAAGGCGGTTTTTGGCTTGGTTGGTGTTCGCGGTGGCAAGATCTGGTTGAACGGTGAGGACATCACCGGTCTAAAGGCAAACAAGTTGGTCTCAAAAGGCGTTGCATTCGTCCCTCAGACCAACAACGTATTCCCAAGCCTGACCATTGAAGAAAACCTTGAGATGGGCGTGTTTCAGACTCCAAAGCGCTTTCAGGAGCGTTTCGAGTTTGTCGCCTCGATTTTCCCTGACCTAGAGAAGCGTCGCGGCCAGAAGGCCGGATCGCTATCGGGTGGTGAGCGCCAAATGGTTGCCATGGGTCGAGCTCTCATGATCGATCCATCGGTGCTGCTGCTGGATGAGCCTTCGGCAGGTCTGTCGCCTGTTCGTCAGGACGAGGCATTCCTGCGCGTCAAGGATGTCAACAAGGCTGGAGTTACCGTGGTCATGGTTGAGCAGAACGCTCGTCGTTGTCTTCAGATCTGCGACCGCGCCTATGTGCTAGACCAGGGTAAGGACGCTCACACCGGAACCGGTCGAGACCTGTTGAACGACCCCAAGATGGTTGAGCTCTACCTGGGTAACCTGGCCGAACTCTAGAAGCTGCCGGGCCGTAAGCTCAAAGCCAACGCCCTAGAACTCCCGTTCTCACTCTCTCTGAGAACGGTAGATAGGACCCCCGAACCGACTGGTTCGGGGGTCCTGCTTTAACTTAGCTACCAACCCACATTTAGGCGAATGGTCTGGACCCAGCACCGGCCCGCTGTGCACCTGTCAGGTCAAAAAGAAACCCCCGACCCTTGCGGGCCGGGGGTTTCTACTTTGTGACTTGGATTACTTGACGGTGTTACCGGCAACAACCTTTACAAGGGTGTTCGATCCGGTTGGGCCGTACTGGTAGATACCAATGTAGGCACCGGTTGGGTCACCGTTAGCGTCGAACTCGATTGGGCCAGAGAAGCCATCGTAGTTAACCTTCTTGCCAGCCTTGATTGCCTTTAGACCAGCCTTGAACGAGGTAACAGTTACCTTGCCCTTGCCAGCCTTGGAAACGTTGGTTAGCTGCGACTTGACGCCAGGTCCGGTTGCCTTGCCAGCAGCCTGAGCTGCGAGAGCGGTAAGGATAACTGCGTCATAGGTCTCTGCACCGTAAACGAACTCCTTGAGCTCCTTCTTCTCGTACTTCTTGTAGGCAGCCGATAGGCGAGCCTTGAAGCTGTCCGAGATTGCCTTACCTGGGTTGGTACCCTTGGCGCCGTTTAGGTAGGTGCCGTAAGACTCTGGCGAGTAGTCGACTAGGTTACCGTCAACTAGGTAGATGCCCGAACCCTTGAAGTTCTTTGCCTTTAGAGCAGGGATGATCTTCTTCGACTCGTCGTACGAAACGATTACAACTGCGTCTGGACCGGTTGCAAGAGCCTTGTCAACGATCGAAGCGAAGTTGGTCTCGTTCTCAGGGAATGCGTAAGAGGTAACGGTTGCCTTACCCTTGGTTAGAACGCCAGCGGTTACATCCTTTAGACCTACACCGTATGAGGTGTCCTGGTAAATGATTGCAACCTTGCTGTTACCGTCCTGAAGGATCTGGTTTCCAAGGATGCGGCCCTGTAGCAAGTCGCTTGGAGCGGTACGGAAGTAGTAACCGCCGTCCTTCCAGGTCGACAGGTCAGGTGCGGTGTTCGACATGGAAATCTGAACAACCTTTGCACCGGTGATCTTGTTGATGATGCTGCGGGTAACACCCGAAGCAGCGGCACCAACTACAACGTCTACCTTGTTTGCAAGGTGCTTGGTTGCCGACTGGTCTGCGATCGACAGGGTGTCGCCGTCGCCCGAGTCAAGGATGCTTAGCTGAACCTTGTTGCCAAGAACTCCACCAGCTGCGTTGATGTCGTCAACGGCTAGGTGTAGACCTGCAATTTCAGGTGGGGAAAGGAAAGCTAGGGCACCAGTCAAAGGAATGATTGCACCGAACTTAAGGGTCTTGTCGTCGCTAGCTGCCTGCGCTGGCACAGCGACACCAAAGCCAAGGGCGATTGCTGCTACAGCAGCAACGGCGCCAAGAACCTTGCGGGTCGAGGTTGAACTCATGTATTTCTCCTATTTGTTTGTCGACGTCAGACCTTTCCTGAGCGCCGTGCAAGTTTTAGTTTAGTTAGAAGTAAAGCGCTTGCAAACGCCTACCGTAAGAGAAAGAAACAAAGGGAGACGGCCTAAAAATCCAATTTCTCGCCGTTGGCAGGCGAATTCAGCAAAAACTGCGGAATCAGTTGAGAATTAGATGTTGCTGTGCGGAATCGGTCGGCGATTTCAGTAACTACTGCCGAAGTTGCTATTAAATAGAAGATAAATTTATTTTTCAGAATTTTGATTTCTGAGCCTATTTTGGCGGAGCAAATCGGCACTCACGAGACCCAGCCCAAGCCAAACCAACCCAAAGCCCAGCCAGCGAACAACTGGCATGTGCTCGTGAAACAGGAAAAGCGCGAGCGAAAACTGAATCACCGGGGTGAGGTACTGCATGAAGCCCACCCAGGTGAGCGGCAGATGCTTTGCGGCAGCTCCGTACAGAATAAGCGGAACGGCAGTCATGACCCCAAAGAAGATCAGGCCGGCGGTCTGCCAGACCCCGGCAACCCCGAATGCCATCGGGGCTATTGAAGCAACGATGAATCCCTGCACAACGGCCACGGGCATGAGCATGCCAGACTCGAGTGCAAAACTGTTGAGCGGCGAGACGGATCCACCCAAGCGATTTTTGATCAAGCCGTACAGACCAAACGAGCCGGCCAGAGTTATGGCGATCCAGGGTAGTCGGCCGTAGTCGAAGGTGAGAACCGTAACTGCGACTGCGCCCATTGCAACGGCAGCCCACTGAAGCGGGCGAAGTTTTTCCTTGAGGACCAATACCGCCAGCAGAATGGTGACCAGCGGGTTGATGAAGTAGCCCAGTGAGGTTTCGACAATTTGATGGGTCGAAACTCCAATGACGTAAACTTGCCAGTTGATCATGATCATCACCGATGCCAGGGCGATCATGGCAGTCTGGCGGCGGTGCCGAAGGACCTCGAGCAGCGAACTCCAGCCGCGAACAAAAGTGATGATGGCCACAGCGGTAGCGAACCCGAAAACGATTCGCCAGACCACTACTTCCCACGGCGAGGCGAAGCTGAGTTGGCTAATGACGATTGGGAAACTTCCCCAGATTAGGTAAGCGCCAAGTCCGTAAAGCAGTCCCTTACCAAGTTTTTTGTCGCTCACCATTTGAGCCTAGTAGTTTTGCGCTGGGGTATTTTCGCGCGGTTAAAAGAGTGACGGCTCCCACCGAAGTGAGAGCCGCCAGAATCTTGGTTGCGGTTGGGCTTGAGCCTAGGCTTAGCGAACCACGATTGCTAGCACGTCGCGAGCCGAGAGCACCAGGTACTCTTCGCCGCCGAACTTTAGCTCGGTGCCGCCGTACTTGCTGAAGATGACCTTGTCGCCAACAGCTACGTCTAGCGGGATGCGGTTGCCGTTGTCATCGATGCGACCTGGGCCGACCGCTACAACTTCGGCTTCCTGTGGCTTTTCCTTGGTAGCGGTGTCTGGGATTACCAGACCGGATGCGGTTACCTGCTCTGCCGCCATTGGGCGAACAACAATGCGATCTTCGAGTGGCTTGATGTTAACCGACACGGTTGACCTCTTCTTTTCAAATCAATGGGGTGTTTTGGTTAGCAGACTCAAGGTGCGAGTGCTAATAAAACTCTAAGGGCTGATTAGCACTCAGTCAAGGCGAGTGCCAGCGTTTAGGGGACTGGGCCGTTGGTAGCCTTGAGCGCATGGATCGCGAAGACTTTGTGGCGCTGATGAGCCCAGCCGGTCAGCAGCTGCTAGGCAGCGTTGAATACGACTCTCGCGCCGACCTGGTTCAGCTGGTTTCGCGCCTGCGCGCTGCCGGGCACGAACCCGCGCTGGTTGCCGCGGTGCTAACCCAGTTGAAGCTTCGGCACAAGGCCCGCGCCAAGTTTGGCGATTTCGCCCAGCGCATGATCTTGACCGAGCCGGGGCTTGAGCAGGCGAGTCGCCTATTGGTAGCAGCGCTGCACGCGGGTCGTTTCCGCAGTGCCGGCGCCAAGTCGGTGGCAGACCTTGGTTGTGGCATCGGTGCCGAGTCCTTGGCTTTTGCAGGAGCCGGCATTCGAGTCTCCGCCTACGATATCGACGAGGTGACTGCGGCTGCGGCCACCTTCAACCTGCTTCCGTTTGACAATGCGGTGGTCGAACAGCGCGATGTAACCACCTTAGATTTGAACGGCTTTGACGCGCTGTTCTTTGACCCCGCACGGCGCGAACTGGGTGGTGCGGCCCGCGCCAAAGCGGTGCGCAAATACGACCCAGACACGTATCAACCCAACTTTGATTGGGTCGTGTCCCAATGTCGCGGGCGCACCGCGGGCATCAAGACCGGGCCCGGCCACCCTCACGAGGGCATTCCGCAGGAAGCCGAGGCTCAGTGGGTGTCGGTGGGCGGAGACTTGGTTGAACTAGGCCTGTGGTTTGGCGGCGCAGCAAGACCAGGCGTTGCCCGTAGCGCACTGCTGCTCTCACCCGATGGTTCCAAACACGAGCTCAACTCCCCCGAGACTAATCCGGCACACGCGCCACTCGGCCCGCTGTCTCAGTTCATTTTTGAACCAGACAACGCCGTGGTTCGCTCGCACCTGATTGGACAACTCGCCGTTGCCACGGGCACTCACAGCTTTAGCCCCGAAATCGCGTACCTCACTGGTAGTGAACCAGTGGATTCACCTTGGCTACGAAGCTACCGACTCATTGAGGACCTGCCGTTTGACCGGAAAAAACTCAAGGCTCAGCTCCGCCAGCGCGAAATTGGGGTTTTGGAAATCAAAAAACGCGGCGCCGACATTGTCCCCGAGCAACTGCGCAAGGAACTTGCGCTAAAGGGTTCGAACAAAGCCACATTGATTGTCACAAGGGTTGCAGACACGCACCGCGCGTTGCTGTGTGAGGCTCTATAGGGCAGCGGGGCCGGCGCAGGGCAACCTAGCTGAGCGTCTGAACCGCGGTGACCGGCAGGGTTGAGTCGGCGCCAAAACTCAAGCGACTTGGTTGGCGTCCTGCCATTACCAGTTGCGCTCCAAGAGCGGCAATCATGGCTCCGTTGTCGGTGCAGAGGCTCAAAGCCGGAATTCGAAGTTCAATGCCATTTGCCTCACAGCGCTCGGCTGCAAGTTCTCGCAGGCGCCGGTTGGCGACCACACCACCGCCCAGCAGTAGGCGCTTGACTCCGTGATCAACGCAAGCCGCTACCGCCTTGGTAACCAAGACATCAGCTACCGCCTCGCGGAAACTAGCAGCGACGTCGGCAATGTTGATTTCTTCACCTCGTTCAACCGAGGCTTCCACCCACCTTGCCACGGCAGTCTTAAGGCCGCTGAAACTAAAGTCGTAACGATGCTTCTCCATGTCTTTGGGAAGCGTCAGCCCGCGTGGAAAACGAATGGCTTTGGGGTCGCCACCAACCGCGGCGGCATCAATCTCGGGCCCTCCCGGGTAACGCAACCCCAGAACACGTGCCACCTTGTCAAAGGCTTCGCCGGCGGCATCATCGATGGTCTCACCCAGCAGTTCAACGTTGTCTAGCAAGTCACGCACCAGGAGCAGCGAGGTGTGGCCGCCACTCACCAAGAGGGCAATGGTTGGGGTTTCAACCTGTCCGCGTTCTAGTACATCGACACCAACGTGTCCAACCAGGTGGTTCACCGCGTAAATGGGTTTGTTCAAGCCAACCGCAAGCGCCTTGGCGGCACCCACTCCCACCATTAGGGCACCCGAGAGCCCGGGACCATTGGCTACCGCGATTGCGTCAATGTCCCTGAGGCTCAAATTTGCCACCTGCAGCGCCTGGTTCAGCGTAGGCTGTAGCGCCTCCAGGTGAGCGCGGGCGGCCACCTCGGGAACCACCCCGCCAAACCTAGCGTGCAGCTCCATTGACGACGAAATGACGTTGGCCAAAAGGGTATTGCCGCGGACAATGCCAACTCCGGTTTCGTCACAGGAAGACTCAATGCCGAGCACGATCGGCTCGCGATTCAACGCTGTCAATTCAACGCGCATGATCACCGCGTCAACTCCGTCGGGTTGGTAATAACGCTTGCGCAAATCAATCTGTTCAAAACCAAGCGAGCGGTAAAGCCCCTGCGCCACCGGGTTATCGGACCTGACCTCAAGGAACACCTGACTGGCACCCTGGGCAGCAGCGGCCTGGAGGAGTCGTTGCATGAGAAGGCGCCCAAGACCCTGACCCCGCATCGATGAACTCACCGCAATTGTCTGGATATCCGCTTGGTCACTCGACCCAAGCTTGCTCAACCCCGCGTAACCAACCAGCTGGGGTTCCACCGTACCGTCGGCATCGAGGCCGGCTTCAAACGCCACCAAATAGGTAGTGTGGGGGGCAAGTAACTCAGACCGCATGGCCGACTCAGACCAGGCATCGCTCGGGAAACACTCATGCTCCAAACGCATAATCTGGGGCAGGTGCGCCTCGGTCGCAACCGAAATCAAAAACTTATTGCTCACTTGGTCACCCGCTTTCCAAATTGGTCACCCAACGCCTTTGCAAAAGACTTACTGGGGTCGGGTGGGGTAGCATCGGGAGCGCGTAAGTACAGAGCCGAGACATCGTGGCTAGCAACCCCCGCTGCCAGCTGCAACTCGGTAAGCAGACCAACCCAAGGAGCACTCGCGCCGCCGGATCGCTCAACCAAATCTTCATAAGCGGCCAGTTCCGCCAACACCGCCTCGTGTTTACCTACGCCGTGACCGGCCAGCAGAACCGGAATGCCGTGACGGTCAAGGCCTCGGTAGAGCGCCCAATAAACCTCACCGCGGCGGGCATCGGTGGTGACCAGCAGGGGTCGGTCAATCAGAGCTGGGTTTTGAGTCAAAAGCTCCAAGGCCAAGGCATCGTGGCTGACTACACCAAAGAGTCGCGCCTCAGTGGCCTCAGAAAAGAGCATGGCGGCCGCGATTCCAACCCGCAGACCGGTGAAAAGCGCGGGACCGCGCCCAACCGCAACACTGGTGACCTGCCCCGGTTCTACCTGCGCCTCTGCCAGCACCTGAACAATGGCGTCACCTATGAGCTCGGCGTGCTTCATGCCGCTGTCGTGACGCACCTGGGCCACAAGCTCGCCGGCTCGGCGAAGGGCTACCGAGGTTCCAGCCGTGGTGTCAATTGAAAGCAAAACGCTAGGCAACCTGCGCCCTCGAATCTAACTCAACGCCGTCCCAGCGTGGCCCAAACCCTGTAATCACAATGTGTCGGGTCTCGGTAGCACCCGTGTGGTCTCGCTCAATCTCAATGTCCAGCCAACTCTGGGTCAGGTCGGCAACAAACGGACGCCCCCACTCCACCAGTGTGATGCTTGACCCCATGTCGATATCCAGGTCGTCGAATTCATCGATGCTGGTCAATCGGTACGCATCCACGTGCACCAATTCGGCGCCGCCGCCCTGTCGCTTGTGAGTCCTAGCAATCACAAAAGTTGGGCTGGAAACCGTACCCACAACCTCGAGCCCCTGGCCAACACCACGGCTCAGCGTGGTCTTGCCCGCGCCCAACGGTCCGGTCAAAACAACCAGGTCGCCCGCCGCTAAAACCGCCGCGAGCGCAAGCCCAATGGAGTGCATGGCCTCGGGGGTTTGCACGTCCCGATCCAGCAGGACGCGCTGGGTCACTCGTCCGCTCCCTGACCTACGTACTGGCGCACGAACCGGCCGCCCATTCGAGTCACTATCTCGTAGTTGATGGTGTCGGAAGCAATCGCCAGGTCATCGGCAGCAGGAACCCCCTTAGCCGGGTCACCAAACAACACCACGATGTCCCCGGGCTGCACATCATCGTTGCCGACATCGACCACGAACTGGTCCATGGCAATTCGGGCAGCCACCGGGTAGAGCTTTCCGTTAATTGAGACCTGCGCCTTGCCGCTGGAGTTGCGCGGAAGGCCCTCGGCATACCCAACCGGCACTAGAGCCAAGCTGGTTTCGGTTTCGGTTCGGTACTGGTAGCCGTAGCTGACGCCTTGGCCAGCCGCCACCCGCTTCACCTGCACCACCCGCGCGGTTGCGGTCATGGCCGGAATCAGGCCGTACTCGGCGGCTCGGTGGTCGGTGAACGGTGACAGGCCGTAAATGGCAACGCCGGTTCGCACCATGTCGTAGTGCGCATCTGGATAGCTCAGCGAGCCGTCGGAGGCCGTTATGTGGCGAAGCTCGGGGGTAATTCCAACCGCCGCTGCCTGCGCCACCGCCAGCTCAAAGTTGGCAATCTGGGCGCGGTCGTCCGCCTCCGAAGTAGAAGACAGGTGGCTAAAGATTCCAACCACCAAAACACTGCCCGAAAGAATGTGCTGCTGGGCCTGCGAGACCAGCTCGGGCCAGTCGTGCATGGTAGCTCCGTTGCGGCCAAGGCCGGTGTCCACCTTCAGGTGGGTGCGGGCAATCTTGCCCAACTGAGTTGCGGCCGCGGCTATCTTGTTCAGTTGGTCCGGAGTGGAAACCCCAATATCAATGCCCGCGTCAACCGCAGCCACAAAGTCTTCGTCATAGTTGTGGAGCCAAGCCAGCACGGGAATGGTGATGCCTGCGTCGCGCAGCTGCAACGCTTCATCGATGTCGGCAACCCCCAGGTAGTCGACCCCGCAAGCCTGCAGGTGGCGGGCCACCGGGATTATTCCGTGACCGTACGCGTTGGCCTTGACCACGGCACATACCTTTGCGGTTGGGCAGTGCTTGCGGATTGTGGCTAGGTTGTGGGCAATGGCATCTAAGTCAATGGTCAGGCTACGCATCCCAGCCGCCCTCGCCGGCGCCTAGGGCACCCACTCCCTCGGCAATCACATAGGCAATGAGCATGCCGCCATCGTGACTCAGTGAGAGGTGGAGTTTCGCTACACCAGCCTGCTGCAGGCGCTGGGCGCTCTGACCCTCGGCTTGAATCCAGGGTTTACCCAGCGAATCGCGCACCACACTGATTTCGCTCCAGCGCAGTCCCTCGCTGGAACCCAGCGCCTTGACCACCGCCTCTTTGGCGGCAAAACTGGCGGCCAACTGGCGCATCTTGTAGCCGCGTTCTACCGGGTGAAACAGGCGTTCCAAAAGCTTTGGGGTCTTGGTAAGTTCCGATTCGAACCGAACCAAATCAACCAGGTCAACGCCAACGCCGGTAATCATGTTGGAACTACTCTACGGTCACCGACTTGGCCAGGTTTCTAGGCTGGTCAACGTCGAGTCCCTTGGCGGTTGAAAGTTCCATGGCAAAAGCCTGAAGCGGAATCACGGCCAGAATTGGCGAGAAAATCGATTGGCTTTGAGGAATGTAGATGACATCTTCGGCGTACTGGGCAACCTGGGCATCGCCCTCCTCGGCAATGGCAACCACTTTGGCGCCGCGAGCGCGGATCTCCTGAATGTTGCTGATCACCTTGGGGTGCAAACTGTCGGTCTCACGCGGGCTTGGCACAATAACAATCACCGGCTGACCCTCTTCAATCAGAGCGATTGGTCCGTGCTTAAGTTCACCGGCGGCGAAGCCCTCGGCATGAATGTAGGCGAGCTCTTTGAGTTTTAGCGCGCCTTCCATGGCAACCGGGAAGCCCACGTTTCGACCCAGGAACAAGACGCTCTTAGACTCGGCATGCTTTCTACCAAGCTGCTTTGCCAGTTCGAGATCCTCAATTACTCTGGTCACCCGGGCCGGCATGCGCAGCAACTCCTTGCCCAGCTCGGCTAGTTCGGCGGCGGGCAAACTTTGGCGCAACTGAGCAAGCAATAGCCCGAGCAGGTACCCCGCGGTGATTTGAGCGGTAAGTGCCTTGGTTGAAGCCACGGCAACCTCGGGCCCCGCGTGCGTGTAAATAACCGCGTCGGATTCGCGCGCCAGGGTAGCGCCCTGAGTGTTGCAAATGGCCAGCACCTTGGCGCCTTGCTCTTTGGCGTAGCGCGTGGCCATGAGCGTGTCCATGGTCTCACCCGACTGGCTAATGGCTACCACCAAAGTGTTTGGGGTCAAAATGGGATCGCGGTATCTGAACTCATGAGACAGCTCAACCTGAACCGGCACACGCGCCCACTTTTCAATGCCGTACTTTGCAATATCCCCGGCGTAACTTGCCGTTCCGCAGGCCACAATAATAATGCGGTCCAGGTTGCGCGCGGTCTGCAGGTCGAGCCCGTCAATCTCGCTAAGCCGCACCTGACCGTCTGAGTCGAGGCGACCCATGAGAGTATCGGCCACCGCCTGTGGTTGGTCTGCAATCTCCTTGGCCATGAAGCTGCTCCAGCCGCCCTTACTTGCGGCACTGGCATCCCAGTCAACCGTGAATTCCTCAGCGATGACCGGTTGGCCATCGAATCCGAAAATCTCAACCTCATTAGACCGCAGCACAACTATTTGGTCTTGGCCAACGCTAATAGCGCGTTTGGTGTGTTCCACGAAAGCTGCAACATCGCTTCCTAGGAAGTTTTCGCCGTCGCCCAAACCAATGACAAGTGGGGCATTTCGCCTAGCCGCCAAGACAACGTCGGGCTGGTCCTGGTGAATCACCAGGAGGGTGAAAGCGCCGTGGAGTCGGTTGACAACCGTGGTGAAAGCCTTGGTGAGGTCGCCAACCTTGCCGAACTCTCTGGCCACCAGGTGGGCAACAACCTCGGTGTCGGTCTCGCTAGCGAATCTGGTTCCCTCTGCTAGGAGTTCGGCCTTGAGTTCAGCAAAGTTTTCAATGATTCCGTTGTGGATAAGCGAAAGTTTTTGGTGGTCACCGCCCAGGTGGGGGTGTGCGTTGCCATCGGTTGGAGCACCGTGGGTGGCCCAGCGGGTGTGGCCAATGCCAATGTGAGCATCAGGCAGAGGGTGGTTGGTGATTTCGTTGACCAGATTGTCCAGCTTGCCGGCTTTTTTTCTGGTCTCGAGCATGCCGCCCGATGAAATCACGGATACGCCTGCCGAGTCATAACCGCGGTATTCCAAGCGACGAAGACCCCCCAGGAGAACATCAAGGGTTGCTTTCGGGCCTACATAACCCACGATTCCGCACATAACCTCTAATTTACGGCAGAATGGCTCATTGTGAGCCAACCTCAGCCAGTGCCACCAACCCCGTTCGTCGAGATTTCTCGCGCCGACTGGGCTGCTTTGGCCGACGCCACGGATCTTCCGCTAACCGAGGCCGAGCTTCAGCAAATTCGCGGTCTCGGGGATTTTCTGGATATCCAGGAGGTTGCCCAGGTCTTCTTGCCGCTGAGCCGGCTGTTGAACCTTTACGTGACTGAACACCAGCGCTTGCACGGAGCAACAAGCCAATTTTTGGGCGAACGAGCCAAGCGCACTCCGTTCATCATCGGGGTTGCAGGTTCGGTTGCTGTGGGAAAGTCCACGGTTTCGCGCTTGTTGGTCGAGTTGCTCAAGCGCTGGGAGGGGACTCCCAAGGTGCAGCTAATAACCACCGATGGCTTCCTGCACCCGAATGCGGTCCTAGAAGCCCGGGGCATCATGCACCGCAAGGGTTTTCCCGAATCCTACGACCGGCTGACTCTTCTACAGTTTGTTGCAGACATCAAGAGCGGTGTTCCTCAAGTCTCGGCTCCCGTTTATTCGCACCTGTTTTACGACATTTTGCCCGGTGAGCGTGCCGTGGTGGAGAGCCCCGACGTGGTCATTATTGAGGGCTTAAATGTCTTGCAGGCGCCAGCGATTGGGCAGGAACTGGCACTCAGCGACTACTTCGACTTCAAGATTTACGTTGACGCCCCAGCCGATGTCATTAAGACTTGGTTCCTTGAGCGTTTCAAGAAACTACGTGAGTCTGCGTTCACCAATCCGAACAGTTACTTCCACCGTTATTCGCAGGTTGATTTTGACGTTGCTCTGGAGCGCGCTAACGAGATCTGGCAGACCATAAATTTGCCCAACCTGGTAGAGAACATATTGCCAACTCGCTCACGCGCGACGCTGGTTTTACAAAAGGGTGCGGGCCACGCGGTAGAGCGCGTGCTGCTTAGGAAAATCTAGAGGGCCAGGCGCTTCCAGAGGGCTGGCCGCTTCTAGAGAGCTAGCCGCTTCTCAACCAGGCGTGCAATGCGCTCGGCCCAGCTCTGAGCGGTACCCTCGTCGGCCGCCTCAACCATGACCCGAACCAACGGCTCGGTCCCCGAAGCGCGCAGTAAAACCCGACCTGTCGCCTCAAGTTCGGTTTCGGCCTGAGCAACCAGCGCCAACAGTTCCTTGTCCTTGTCAACCTTGGTCTTGTCCACCCCGGGAACGTTTATAAGCACCTGCGGAAAAATGGTCATAACCGAGGCCAATTCGGCCAGCGACTTACCGGTTCGCGCCATTTCGGCCATGAGCTGAAGCCCAGTCAAAATGCCGTCACCCGTGGTTGCGTAGCGGCTAAAAATGATATGACCCGATTGCTCGCCGCCCAGGGTGTAACCGCCGTCACGCATTTCCTCAAGAACGTAGCGGTCGCCAACCTTGGTCTCAATCATTGAAATCTCGGCCTGGCGCATGGCAACCCTAAGACCCAAGTTGCTCATAACCGTAGCCACCAACGTGTTGCGAGCCAGCTGTCCGCGAGCCTTCGCGCTGAGTGCCAACACCGCCATGATCTGATCGCCATCGATGATCGCACCCGTGTGATCCACGGCCAAACAGCGATCCGCGTCGCCATCGAAGGCAAGCCCCAAAGCGGCCCCGTGTTCCAAAACCGAAGCCTGGAGCGCGCTCATGTGGGTTGAGCCGTGGCCAAGGTTAATGTTCAGGCCATCGGGGTCGTTTCCAATGACCACTACGCGCGCACCGGCGTCTCTAAAAACCTCTGGTGCCACCGCGGCTGCGGCGCCATTGGCACAGTCCAACACCACTGTGATGCCATCGATGCGGTTTGGCATGCTCTTTAGGAGGTGCACCAGGTAACGGTCCTCGGCGTCGGCAAAGCGGGAAATGTGGCCAACTTCGCCGCCAAGCGGCGCCAGTTTTGAAGTGTTGAGCGCCTTCTCGATTTTGTCTTCGGTGGCGTCTGGGAGCTTGTGGCCACCCCTCGCAAAAAACTTAATGCCGTTATCGGCCGCCGGGTTGTGCGAGGCCGAAATCATTACGCCAAAGTCGGCGTCTAGGTCGGCGGTGAGGTAGGCGGTGGCGGGAGTGGGCAAAACCCCCGCGTCAAAAACGTCAACCCCCGAACTGGCGAGTCCCGCGGCAACTGCTGCCGAAATGAACTCCCCAGAGATTCGGGGGTCGCGGCCAATTACGGCCTTAGGTTTGTTTCCCTTGCTGCGGGCATCTTCGCCAAGCACAATGGCAGCGGCTTGCGCCAACTGCAACGCGATTTCAACGGTTACGTCGCGATTAGCGAGTCCACGCACTCCATCGGTGCCAAAAAGGCGAGACATGAAAGCCTTGCAAGAATCCTGGTGAGAGGATTAACGCTTCGAGAACTGCGAAGCCTTACGAGCCTTCTTAAGACCGGCCTTCTTGCGCTCGATAACACGTGCGTCGCGGCTTAGGAAGCCGGCCTTCTTTAGGGCAGGACGGTTGTTGTCGCGGTCGATCTCGTTTAGTGCACGCGAAATGCCTAGACGAAGAGCTCCAGCCTGACCAGCAACGCCTCCACCCGAGATACGAGCGATTACGTCGTAGCTGCCCTTGAGGTCAAGGACGGTGAATGGGTCGGTGATTAGCTGCTGGTGCAGCTTGTTTGGGAAGTAGTCCTCAAGAGTGCGGCCGTTGACCTTGATAACGCCGGTACCTGGTACCAAACGAACGCGGGCAATGGCTTCCTTGCGACGGCCCAGGCCTGCGCCCGGAACGGTCAGTGGGCCACGTGAAACCTTGGCAGCTGCAGCCTTAGCAGCAGGGGTCTCGGTGGTGTAGCTCTCAGGAGCCACTACTTCTTCGGTTGCAGTCTCTACAACTTCGTTCTTAGCCACGATAAATCCTTTAGTTTTCAGCGCCAGTTACTACTGGGCTACCTGGTCAATGATGAACGGCTTTGGCTGCTGTGCAGCGTGTGGGTGGTTTGGACCTGCGTAAACCTTTAGCTTGGACAGCTGCTCCTTGCCGAGGGTGTTACGTGGAAGCATTCCGCGAATTGCCTTCTCAACTGCCTTCTCAGGGGTCTTCTCTAGAAGCTCTGCGTAGGTGGTTGCGGTTAGTCCACCTGGGTAACCCGAGTGGCGGTAAGCCTTCTTGTTGGCAAGCTTCGAACCGGTCAGGGCGACCTTGTCAGCGTTGATGATGATTACGAAGTCTCCGTTGTCCATGTGAGGAGCAAAGGTTGGCTTGTGCTTGCCGCGCAACAGGGTTGCAGCGTGAGTTGCGAGGCGGCCCAAAACTACGTCGGTGGCGTCAATGACTAGCCACTCGTGGGACAGCTCGTGAGCCTTTGGTGAATAAGTACGCACGTTAAATTGCCTTCTATTTCAGTGTCGGATTGAATTGAATCCGCGCTCGAAGAGAAACTTCTTGGGATCCAAGTTTTCACATTGGCCACCTATCAAAAGGCTTGCCAATACCAAGGGTCAAGTCTACCTGCGTTTAGGCGCGCTGGTCAAACCCTTATTTCTGCGAATCGTCCTCAAGAGTTCTGAGGTCCTTAGTTCGCTCCGCCTGGGCCGCCATTTCGGCGTCTGGTACGTAGCCAATTTCTATCAGGGTGAGGCCGTGTGGCGAAACCACCTTGAAGCTGCCGATTCGGTTTTTCTTGGCAAGAATTGCCGCAATCTCACCTGGGGTGGCTCGGCCCTCGCCCACCGCAATCAGCGCTCCCACAATGGCCCGAACCATGTTGTGGCAAAAGGCATCCGCCTCCAGCTCGATTTCTACCAAACGATTGAGCTGCTCGTTTCGGCTTACCGTGACCTCCCGCAGTTCCCGAATTGTGGTGGAAAACGGCCGCGGTTTGCAGAATGAGGCAAAATCGTGAAGGCCACGCAGACTGCTGGCGGCTTCTTGCATGGCATGGATGTCCAGTGGCTTTCGAGTCCAGAGCACGTACCTGAAGTCCACGGGGTCTTTCACGGATAACCCGTCCGAGATTCGGTAGCGGTATCGGCGATGAGCGGCGCTGAACCGAGCGTCGAACCCGGCCGGTGCCAGGGTGACGCCGTGCACGCGAACATCGGGGTCAAGAATCGAGTTGATGCGACCCATGAGTTTGGCTTCGCGAGCCTCGTGGCTGGCGTGACGACCCAGCCGTTTGATCTGCGCGGGACTCAAGTCAATGTGAGCCACCTGGTGGCGGGCGTGGACACCGGCGTCGGTTCTGCCCGCGACTCGCATACCAAAGTCGTTTGGGTCTTTGCCAAAAATAACTTCTAGGGCCTTGATTAGCTCGCCCTGAACCGTGCGCAACTTTGGCTGTTTTGCCCAGCCTGCGAAGTCGGTTCCGTCGTAGGCCAAATCGATTCTTAAACGAATCAGCCCGTCGAACGAGTCAACGGGCTGATTCATAATCTGAGTTTGGCTTGGACTAGGCCTGAGCCTCGTCCTGGGTAGCAGCTTCGGCAGCTGGTGCCTCGGCTTCTGCTGCAGGAGCTTCTTCGGCAACCGGTGCCTCAGCCTCTACTGCAACATCTTCAGCTACTGCCTCTGCTGCGGCTTCCTCTACGACCTCGGCGGCTGGGGCTGCAGCAGCTGCACCCGCACCCTTGATGTCGTTCTGAAGCTTAGGCTTCTTGGCTACAACCTTTGGGCTCACTGGCTCAAGAACAAGCTCAATAACAGCCATTGGGGCGTTGTCGCCCTTGCGGTAGCCAAGCTTGGTGATGCGAGTGTAACCACCGTTGCGGTCTGCAACCTGAGGAGCCACGTTGGTGAACAACTCGTGGACTACCGACTTGTCGGTGATCAGCTGCATAACGCGACGACGAGCGTGAAGGTCTCCGCGCTTTGCAAAGGTGATCAGGCGCTCAGCCAGTGGCTGTAGGCGCTTTGCCTTGGTCTCGGTGGTCTGGATGCGCTTGTGCTGGAACAACTGGGTAGCCATGTTGCGAAGCAATAGACGCTCGTGCGAAGGGCTTCCGCCAAGACGAGGGCCTTTAGTTGGGGTAGGCATTGTTTTCTCCTATGACTTTCTTTTAGGCCTGGTCGTCTGCGTCGTAGGCCGAGCTGAAGTATGCGGCGTCGAAGCCAGGAACTGCGTCCTTGAACTTCAGGCCCATTGAGGCAAGCTTGTCGCGAACCTCGTCTACCGACTTGCTACCGAAGTTGCGGATGTTCATCAACTGGTCCTCAGACAGAGCGATTAGCTCTGAAACGGTGTTGATGCCCTCGCGCTTCAAGCAGTTGTAGCTGCGAACGGTAAGGTCCAGGTCCTCGATTGGGGTAGCGAGCTCTGGAGCCAGACCGACCTCAACCGGTGCTGGGCCAATCTCGATACCTTCGGCCTCGGCGTTTAGCTCCTGAGCTAGACCGAATAGTCCAACCAGAGTCTTACCTGCCGATGCGACTGCGTCGCGTGGGTTGGTCGATGGCTTGGTCTCTACGTCAACAATTAGCTTGTCGAAGTTGGTGAACTCACCGGCACGAGTTGCCTCGACGCGGTAAGAAACCTTGAGAACCGGCGAGTAGATCGAGTCCACTGGGATAACTCCGGCGTCTGCGTCTGGGTTGCGGTTCTGCGATGCCTGAACGTAGCCGCGGCCACGCTCAATGGTCAGTTCAATCTCGAGCTTTGCCTTGCCATTGATGTTGGCTAGAACTAGCTCGGGGTTGTGAATCTCAACACCCGCAGGAACGGTGATGTCAGCAGCGGTGACCGCGCCGGCACCCGACTTGCGCAGGTGTGCAACTACTGGCTCGTCGTTCTCAGACGAAACAACTAGTTCCTTGATGTTCAGGATGATCTCGGTGACATCTTCCTTGACACCCTCAACGGTGCTGAACTCGTGCGAAACACCCTGAATCCGGATGTTAGTGACCGCGGCACCTGGAATGCTCGAGAGCAAGGTGCGACGGAGAGAGTTTCCAAGGGTGTAACCAAAACCTGGCTCCAATGGTTCGAGCGAGAAGCGCGAACGGTTTGGTGCTAGGACTTCTTCGTGAAGGGTAGGACGCTGTGCAATGAGCACGTTTGTTTCCTTTCAGCTAGGCATCCGCTATTTGATGCCTATTTTTGGGGACTAACCAGTGGCCACTGGTCAGCGATATTCTGTTGTGTCAGGTTTGGACTAAACCGAAACCTGGGCGTCACCCAAAATCTGGCACCGATGTAGCGCCGCTTGGGTGTTGCGTAAAACTAGACGCGACGACGCTTTGGAGGGCGGCATCCGTTGTGAGCCTGAGGGGTCACATCGGAGATTGAGCCAACCTCTAGGCCAGCGGCCTGAAGCGAACGGATTGCGGTTTCGCGGCCCGAACCTGGGCCCTTCACGAACACATCAACCTTCTTTAGGCCGTGCTCCTGAGCCTTGCGAGCGGCCGACTCGGCTGCCAGCTGGGCTGCGAACGGGGTTGACTTACGCGAACCCTTGAAGCCAACGTCACCCGAGGACGACCACGAAATTACGGCGCCGGTGGCGTCGGTGATCGAAACGATGGTGTTGTTGAAGGTGCTCTTGATGTGAGCCTGACCTACGGTGATGTTCTTCTTTTCTTTGCGACGTGGCTTACGCGCTGCTGCGCCGGCCTTTGCCTTAGGTGCTGCCATGAGTTTCTCCTAAATCCTTGAGTGGGCTACAAGTGCCTGCGGGCTACTTGCGAGCCGCCTTCTTCTTGCCGGCTACGGTACGCTTTGGACCCTTGCGAGTACGGGCGTTGGTCTTGGTGCGCTGGCCGTGTACTGGAAGGCCCTTGCGGTGACGGATACCCTGGTAGCTTCCGATCTCAACCTTGCGGCGGATGTCAGCGTTTACGTCGCGGCGGAGGTCACCCTCAACCTTGAAGTTTGCTTCGATGTAGTCACGAAGGGCTACCAACTGGTCGTCGGTTAGGTCCTTTACGCGAATGTTCTTGTCGATTGCGGTTTCGGCAAGAAGCTTGACCGAACGGGTGCGACCGATTCCATAGATGTAGGTGAGGGCGATTTCAACGCGCTTTTCGCGCGGAATGTCGACGCCGGCAATACGTGCCATTGGGATTACTCCTGTTTTTCATGAAGGTCTGAAGCAGCGCCACCCCACTTGGAAAGTGGGCTCCGGCCTTCAACCGGAGGTGCCAGCTAGCTATCTAGCCTGGACGTTGCCTTGATGGTGGGTATTAAGTTGTGGTTGTTGAAGCTTCGGTTAGCCCTGGCGCTGCTTGTGACGTGGGTTCTCGCAGATGACCATGACGCGACCGTGGCGACGGATGACCTTGCACTTGTCGCAAATCTTCTTGACGCTTGGGTTTACCTTCATGTCTCTAACTTCTTCTAGGGGTTCTTACGAACCGTTTTATCTGTGCCTGCCAGTTAGACAAACACAAAGCCTTTATTTGTAGCGGTAAATGATGCGCCCACGAGTTAGGTCGTAGGTGCTTAGCTCAACAATGACGCGGTCCTCGGGAAGGATACGAATGTAGTGCTGTCGCATCTTTCCGGAGATGTGTGCCAAAACCTTGTGCCCGTTGCTTAGCTCTACCCGAAACATTGCGTTTGGAAGAGCCTCGACAACTGTGCCTTCGATTTCGATGACACCGTCTTTGCTAGCCATAAACTCACTTATCTGCTTACTTGGTGGTGACTTTCGCGCACGCAAATCAACGCCAAACCAAATTGGGGATTTTCGTGTAGAAACACCGAAGTTCAATACTAGGGGAAATCAACAAATATTGGTAATTGTTTTTTTGTTAATCACCCAGCGGTGCAACGGTGATTCCCAACGGTTCAAGCTTGCTGGCACCGCCATCTGGAGCCGTTAGCACCCAAACCCCGCCCTCGTGAACGGCTACGGTGTGCTCCCAGTGCGAGGCATCGCTGCGGTCAATAGTGGAGACAGTCCAGTCGTCGTCCAAAACTTTTGTGATTTCGCTGCCAGCGGTCACCATGGGTTCAATTGCGACTACTAAACCGGGTGTTACCTTGGGTGTCAACCCTCGGACCTCGTAGTTGAAAACTGGTGGGTCTTCATGCATTGAACGGCCGATGCCGTGGCCCACATACTGCTCCAGAATTCCAAACTTGCCCTGCGACTGAATGTACTTCTCAATGGCGATGCCCACCTCATTGAGTCGCTTCGCCTTAGCCAAAGCGGCAATCCCCTTGTACAGAGACATTTCGGTTACGTTGCTCAATCTTTTCCGCGCAGCCGAAATCTTGGGGTCGCCACCTTCGACAACCACGCTTATTGCGCTGTCTCCATTCCAGCCATCGATGATGGCACCGGCGTCAATCGAAACCAGATCGCCCGGCTGCAAGATTCGGTCAGCTCGGGGAATACCGTGAACCACCTCATCGTTGATTGAGGCGCAGATGGTGTGAAAGTAGCCCGGGACCAGTTGAAAGTTCGACTTTGCGCCGTGAGCCTCAATGGTTTCGTTGGCGATTCGATCAAGCTCAAGTGTGCTGACACCCGGCTTGATTGCCGAACGAACCGCTTCCAAGGCCGCGGCGGTGATCAAACCGGCACGACGCATTAGAAGTATCTGCTCATTTGACTTGAGCTCGAAATCGGAGCGAGACATGTTGCCTGGCGGCCCTGTATCTAGAGTCCGGCGTCTAGGCCGCGAGCCGAGAGCGCCTCGAGGATCCTGCCAGTTACTTCATCTACCTGGCCGAGGCCATCGATGGAAACAACTAAACCTCTGGCTGCGTACAGGCTGATCAATGGCGCTGTCTGCTCTTCGTAAACCTCGAGGCGACGACGAATCACGTCTTCGGTGTCGTCGGCACGTCCTTGCTCCAAAGCACGGTTTAGGAGACGGCGGACCACTTCGTCGGTATCTGCGACGAGTTGAACAACCACGTCTAGAGCCGTTCCGTTGTCTGACAAGAAGCTGTCCAGCTCTACTACCTGATCGCCGGTTCGAGGGTACCCGTCAAGCAGGAATCCCGACGCCGCGTCTTCTTGCGAGAGTCGGTCGCGAACCAAGTCGTTGGTAAGAGCATCGGGTACGTACTCGCCACGGTCCATGAATGACTTGGCTAGCTTTCCCAATTCGGTTTCGTTCTTCACGTTGTAACGGAAGATATCGCCAGTTGAAATAGCCGGAATACCAAATGCCTCAGAGAGCTTCTCGGCCTGCGTACCCTTGCCGGCGCCTGGAGCGCCAATCAAGAGGAGCCGGGTCACTTCAAAAGACCTTCGTAGTTGCGCTGCTGCATCTGTGCACTGATCTGCTTTACAGTCTCAAGACCAACACCAACGATGATGAGGATCGAGGTTCCGCCGAACGGGAAGTTCTGGCTGGTTCCAAGAAGACCAAACGCAATCAACGGGATCAGCGCAATCAAGCCCAGGTAGAGAGCTCCAGGGAAGGTGATGCGGCTGAGCACGAACTCTAGGTACTCCATGGTCGGGCGGCCGGCGCGAATACCAGGGATGAATCCGCCGTACTTCTTCATGTCGTCTGCAACTTCTTCTGGGTTGAAGGTGATTGCAACGTAGAAGTAGGTGAAACCAAAGATCAGAAGGAAGTACAGCGCCATATAGAGCGGGTGATCGCCCTTGGTCAGGTAGTTGGAGATCCACGCAACCCAGTCGGCGACCTGACCGGTCTTGGCATCTGGCTGGTTGAACTGTGCGATCAGAGCTGGCAGGTAAAGCAAGCTTGACGCGAAGATAACCGGGACCACACCGGCCATGTTGACCTTGATTGGAATGTAGGTGCTCTGGCCACCGTATTCACGACGACCAACCATGCGCTTTGCGTACTGAACCGGAATACGACGCTGCGACTGCTCAACCAAGATAACCAGAGCAACGATGACCACGCCGATGGCTAGTACCAGAAGCAGGGTCTCAGGACCCTTGGTGGTGTTTACCTGAATCAGCGATGCTGGGAAGCGTGATGCAATCGATGTGAAGATAAGCAACGACATTCCGTTACCAATTCCACGCTCGGTTACCAACTCACCCATCCACATGATCAGGCCAGTGCCCGCAGTCATGGTTAGGACCATTAGCGAAATTCCGACCCAAGTGTTGTCCTTGATAACCGGAAGCACACACTGAGAACCGAATAGTGCCCCCTGGTTTGCTACAGCAACCAGAGTGGTTGACTGCAGCACGCCAAGAGCAATGGTGAGGTAACGGGTGTACTGGGTTAGCTTTGCCTGGCCGCTCTGGCCCTCCTTGTGGAGAGTCTCAAAGCGCGGAATAACAACGCGAAGTAGCTGCACGATGATCGATGCGGTGATGTAGGGCATGATACCCAGCGCAAAGATCGAAAGCTGCAGCAAGGCACCACCGCTGAACAGGTTTACCAGCTCGTAGAGTCCACTTGTGGACTCGTTCTGCTTGATACATTGCTGCACGTTTCCGTAGTTCACCAGTGGAGAAGGGATGAACGAACCTAGACGGTACAGGGCAATGATGAACAGAGTGAACGCGAGCTTATTGCGAAGATCCGGGGTGCGGAACACGCGAATGATAGCGCTGAACAACGTGGGCCTCCTGAGTGGCTGTAGCTAGTTAATGACTAGGCGTTAACCGAGCCACCAGCAGCGACAATCTTGTCTGCGGCAGAGCGCGAGACCTTGTCGACACTGACAGTCAGTTTAACCGAGATGTCACCGGTGCCTAGGACCTTTACAGGCTCGTTCTTGCGAACGGCGCCCTTGGCCACTAGATCTGCGATGGTCACATTTCCACCCGATGGGTAGAGCTCGGCCAGCTTCTCTAGGTTTACAACCTGGTACTCAACACGGAATGGGTTCTTAAAGCCGCGGAGCTTTGGAGTACGCATTACTAGACGCACGCCACCACCCTCGAAGCCTGGGCGAACCTGGTAACGAGCCTTTGTACCCTTGGTACCACGACCCGAGGTCTTACCCTTGGAACCCTCACCACGACCAACGCGAGTGCGCTCCTTTTTGGAGCCCGGTGCTGGGCGTAGGTGGTGAAGCTTCAGAACCTGAACCTTCTCAGCGGTCTCAGACTTTGCAGCAGCTGGCTTGGCAGCAGCCTTAGGAGCAGCCTTTGCGGCTGGCTTCTCGGCGGCCTCGGCCTTAGGCGCAGCAGCCTTGGCAGCGGCTGGCTTAGCGGCAGCTGCCTTAGGTGCGGCAGCCTTTGCGGCGGCAGGCTTCTTCTCGGCGGCTGGCTTAGCGGCAGCTGCCTTAGGTGCGGCAGCCTTCGCTGCGGCTGGCTTCTTTTCTTCAGCCATTAGTCGATCTCCTCAACCTTTACAAGGTGGGCAACCGTGTTGATTAGACCGCGCACCTGTGGGCTGTCGTCCTTGACGATGATGTCGCCAATTCGCTTCAGTCCAAGGGTGCGGATGCTCTCACGCTGGTTCGGCTTGCCACCGATTTCACTCTTGATTTGGGTTACCTTTAGACGCGCGGCCATTAGGCACCTGCCTTAGTCTCGGCTCGTAGAAGACCCTTAGGGGCGACTTCATCGAGGGCTAGTCCACGGCGTGCGGCTACAGCGCGAGGCTCTTCCAAGCGACGCAGTGCATCCACAGTTGCGTGAACAATGTTGATGGTGTTTGAGGATCCGAGCGACTTGCTGAGCACGTCGTGGATTCCTGCGCACTCGAGCACTGCACGAACTGGACCACCGGCGATAACACCGGTTCCCTGTGCAGCTGGGCGAAGGAGAACCACACCAGCAGCAGCCTCACCCTGAACTGGGTGAGGAATGGTGCTGCTAACGCGTGGGACACGGAAGAAGTTCTTCTTGGCTTCCTCTACACCCTTTGCAATTGCGCTTGGAACTTCTTTGGACTTGCCGTAGCCAACGCCAACTAGACCGTTGCCATCGCCAACCACTACTAGTGCGGTAAAGCTAAAGCGACGACCACCCTTGACTACCTTGGATACACGGTTGATGGTTACAACACGCTCCAGGAACTGGCTCTTGGTCTCTTCGCGTTCGCGACGCTCGTTTCGTGGGCCACGCTCGCGGCTGCCACGGCGGGCTTCGCGCTCGTTGCTTTCGACAGCTGCGTCTGCGGCAGGTGCTACAACTTCAGTTGCTTCAGTGGACAACTCTTGCTCCTTGTTTTCTGACATTAGAGAACCAGTCCACCTTCACGAGCGCCATCGGCGATTGCGGCAACGCGACCTGCGTACTTGTTACCACCGCGGTCGAAGACGACCTCGGAGATTCCAGCTGCGATTGCGCGCTTGGCTACTAGTAGTCCAACCTGCTTCGACTTTTCCGACTTGTCGGCAGTCGATGCGCGGAAGTCCTTCTCCATGGTCGAAGCCGAAGCCAGGGTGATGCCCTTGCTGTCGTCTACAACCTGAACGAATACGTGACGGGCCGAGCGAGTGACTACCAGACGTGGACGAAGTGCGGTACCAGCAATCTTCTTGCGAAGACGAAGGTGACGACGACCACGAGCGGCGGCCTTGCTCTTGCCGCGGTTCTTTACGGTGAGACCCATGATTACTTACCTGACTTTCCGGCCTTGCGACGAACAACTTCGCCGGCGTAGCGGACACCCTTGCCCTTGTAAGGCTCAGGCTTGCGTAGCTTACGTAGGTTTGCGGCAACCTCACCAACGGCCTGCTTGTCGATTCCCGACACGGTGACCTTGGTGTTGCCCTCTACGGTGAAGGTGATGCCCGCTGGGGCCTTCACCAAAATTGGGTGCGAGTAACCAAGCGCAAACTCAATGTCCGAGCCCTTAGCGGTTACACGGTAACCAGTTCCAACGATCTCGAGGCCCTTTGCAAAGCCCTCGGTCACGCCCTGAATCTGGTTGGCGATGAGGGTTCTGGTTAGACCGTGCAGCGAACGCGAGTTGCGCTCGTCGTCTGGACGGGCAACAACCAGGGCACCCTCTTCAAGCGAAACAGTGATCGGCTCAGGAACAAAGTGGCTCAGCGAACCCTTTGGACCCTTGACCGAGACAGTGCTTCCGTCAATCTTTACCTCGACACCGGCTGGAACCGGAATCGGCAGCTTACCAATACGCGACATCTGTAATTACCAAACGTAGGCGATGACTTCTCCGCCTACTCCCTTCTTGGCAGCCTGGCGATCGGTTAGTAGACCGCTTGAGGTGGACAGGATTGCGATACCAAGACCGCCCAAAACGCGTGGAAGCTCGGTGGACTTTGCGTAAACGCGAAGACCCGGCTTTGAAACACGCTTGATGCCAGCGATTGAACGCTCGCGGTTAGGGCCGTACTTTAGTTCGACGGTGAGGGTCTTACCCACTTCAGCGTCTTTAACTTCGTAGCTTGCAATGTATCCCTCAGACTTGAGGATTTCTGCGATGGTCGACTTGAGCTTGCTGTGAGGCAAGCTGATCGACTCGTGGTACGCAGAGTTGGCATTGCGCAGCCGGGTCAGAAAATCTGCTACCGGATCTGTCATTGTCATGTGTGTTGCGCCTTCCTCGGGCGGTTTCCAGAAGCTTTACAAGCAACTGGACCTTTCCGATTTATTAGTTGGTCTTGAATGGGAAGCCAAGGGCGGTTAGAAGCGCCTTGCCTTCTTCGTTGTTCTTGGCCGAGGTAACGATGGTGATGTCCATACCGCGTGGGCGGTCAACGGCATCCTGGTTGATCTCGTGGAACATGGTCTGCTCGGTTAGACCGAAGGTGTAGTTTCCTGCTCCGTCGAACTGGTTGCCGTTAAGCCCGCGGAAGTCGCGGATACGTGGCAGAGCCAGGCTCAAAAGGCGGTCGAGGAACTCCCACATGCGGTCACCACGAAGAGTGACGTGAGCACCAATCGCCTGTCCCTCGCGAAGCTTGAACTGCGCGATTGACTTGCGAGCCAGGTTTACCTGTGGCTTCTGGCCGGTAATTGCGGTTAGGTCACGGATGGCTGCTTCAATTAGCTTGCCGTCCTTGGCTGCCTCTCCAACACCCATGTTCACAACGATCTTGGTAAGACCTGGAACCTGGTGAGGGTTAGCAAAACCGAACTCCGAGGTAAGAGCTGCAACGATTTCGTTGCGGTACTGAGCCTTCAGGCGAGGTAGAGCCTTGCCAGCAGGGGCAGCAGTCTTTGCTGCGGCCTTCTTTGCTGGAGCCTTTGCCGGTGCCTTGGCCGATGCGGTTGCGTCAGTCATTAGATGTCCTTACCTGACTTCTTTGCAACGCGAACGCGAACGGTCTTGGTAACGCCATTCTTGGTGACGGTCTCCAGACGTGCGCCGATACGAGTTGGCTTCTTGGTCGATGGGTCGATTAGGGCCACGTTCGAAATGTGGATCGGTGCCTCAGCGGTCTCGATTCCGCCAGTCTTGGTGCCACGGTCGGTCTGCGAAACCTTCTTGTGCTTGGTGACCATGTTGACACCCTTTACAAGAACGCGGTTGCGCTCACGATCTACAGCCAAAACCTCGCCCTGCTTGCCACGGTCTCCGCCGCGTTCCTGCTTGGCACCAGTGATGACCTGGACGATGTCGCCCTTCTTAATGCTTGCCATGATTAGATAACCTCCGGTGCTAGCGAGATGATCTTCATGAACTTCTTGTCGCGCAGCTCACGGCCAACTGGGCCGAAGATGCGGGTGCCGCGAGGCTCGCCGTCGTTCTTGATGATTACCGCTGCGTTTTCGTCGAACTTGATGTATGAACCATCTGGGCGACGTACTTCCTTGGCAGTACGTACTACTACGGCCTTGACGACATCACCCTTCTTGACGTTGCCGCCAGGGATGGCGTCTTTGACCGAGGCGACAATGATGTCACCCAGACCCGCGTAGCGGCGGCTTGAGCCTCCGAGAACACGGATGGTCAACAGCTCCTTGGCGCCGGTGTTGTCGGCAACCTTGAGTCTGGACTCCTGCTGAATCACTTTTACTCCTTAGTAAGGGGTATTGCTTGTTTCCAAGCTCCCTGGGGTTTACTTAGCGCGCTCTAGAACTTCTACTAGGCGCCAGTTCTTGGTTGCCGACAGTGGGCGGGTTTCGGCGATTAGAACTAGGTCGCCAATTCCGGCGGTGTTCTGCTCGTCGTGAGCCTTGACCTTGGTGCTGCGGCGGATAACCTTGCCGTAAAGCGGGTGCTTTACGCGGTCTTCTACCTCAACCACGATGGTCTTGTTCATCTTGTCGCTGACCACATAGCCACGACGAGTCTTGCGGTAACCGCGAGCCTCGGCTTCGGCCACTGGTGCAGCAGCAACAGTCTTCTTTGCTTCAGCCATGGTTATGCCTCCTCGGTGGCGGCTGGCTTCTCAGCAGCCTTCTTGGCCTTAGGCGCAGCGGCAGGTGCAGCTACTGCACGGATACCTAGCTCGCGCTCACGAATGATGGTGTAGATACGGGCGATGTCGCGCTTGACAGCCTTCAAACGTCCGTGGCTTTCTAGCTGACCGGTGGCCGACTGGAAGCGCAGGTTGAATAGTTCTTCCTTAGCCTTCTTCAGCTCTTCGACTAGGACCGAATCCTCGATCTTGTCTAGGTCTGCAGGGGTCAGGTTCTTTGAACCGATCGACATTATGCGTCACCTTCTTCGCGCTTGATAATGCGAGCCTTTAGCGGCAGCTTGTGAATAGCACGGGTCATGGCTTCGCGGGCTAGTTCCTCGGAAACACCGGAAACTTCGAAAAGTACGCGACCAGGCTTGATGTTGGCAACCCACCACTCAACGTGACCCTTACCGGAACCCATGCGGGTTTCGGCTGGCTTCTTGGTAAGTGGACGGTCTGGATAGATGTTGATCCATACCTTTCCACCACGCTTAATGTGACGGGTCATTGCGATACGAGCGGACTCGATCTGACGGTTGGTTACGTATGCAGGAGTTAGAGCCTGAATACCGTATTCACCAAAGCTAACCTTGGTGCCACCGGTGGCCGCACCCGAACGCTTTGGGTGGTGCTGCTTGCGGTGCTTTACGCGACGTGGAATCAACATGATTAAGCCTCGGTTCCTACTGGCTGAGCGGCAGGAGCAGCAGTTTCGGTTGCGGCAGCGGCTGGTGCAGCGTTGCGACGAGGGCGGTCGTTACGATCGCGGTCGCCACGGACTGGCTTTGCGTTAGCCTGCTCGCGAGCTAGCTCCTTGTTGGTGATGTCACCCTTGTAGATCCATACCTTTACACCGATGCGACCGAAAACGGTCTTGGCCTCGTAGAAGCCGTAATCGATGTTGGCACGGAGGGTGTGTAGTGGCACACGGCCTTCGCGGTAGAACTCGGTGCGGCTCATTTCCGCACCACCAAGACGACCCGAGCACTGAACTCGGATACCCTTGGCACCCTGACGAAGAGCACCCTGCATTCCCTTGCGCATTGCACGGCGGAAAGCGACACGAGCGTTTAGCTGCTCGGCGATACCCTGTGCAACAAGCTGGGCGTCCATCTCTGGGTTCTTGACCTCAAGGATGTTCAGCTGAATCTGCTTGCCGGTGAGCTTCTCTAGGTCAGCACGAATGGCTTCGGCCTCGGCGCCGCGGCGACCGATTACCAGACCTGGACGAGCGGTGTGGATGTCAACACGCACGCGGTCACGGGTGCGCTCGATTTCGACACGGGAAACTCCGGCGCGGTCAAGACGACTGGTCAACAGGTGACGA
>JBJTMG010000077.1:0-2934 GCA_046063415.1 Micrococcales bacterium | reverse complement strand
AATGGCTTGTCGGTGTCGCGCTGAGGTTCTGGAACGAACTCGTCAACTGCGTCCATAAGCTTTGCAACCGACTCGCCCCAAGTTGCGTCGCCTTCTAGGGCCTTTAGAGCCGAAACGCGTACAACTGGTGCGTCGTCGCCTGGGAACTCCTGGCTCGAGAGAAGGTCGCGGACCTCAACCTCAACGAGCTCTAGGATTTCTTCGTCGTCAACCATGTCGCTCTTGTTTAGAGCTACAACGATGTAAGGAACACCAACCTGGCGAGCAAGAAGAACGTGCTCACGGGTCTGAGGCATAGGACCGTCGGTTGCTGCAACAACGAGGATTGCACCATCCATCTGAGCCGCACCGGTGATCATGTTCTTGATGTAGTCAGCGTGACCTGGAGCGTCTACGTGTGCGTAGTGGCGCTTCTCGGTCTGGTACTCAACGTGCGAGATGTTGATGGTAATACCGCGCTGCTTCTCCTCAGGGGAGTTGTCGATCTGGTCGAACGCGTACGATGCGTTTAGAGCTGGGTACTTGTCGTGAAGTACCTTGGTGATAGCCGCAGTCAGAGTGGTCTTACCGTGGTCAACGTGACCGATGGTACCGATGTTGACGTGCGGCTTGGTGCGCTCGAATTTCGCCTTAGCCATTTTTGGGTCCTCCTCAGGACTCGTTGTAAATCACCAGCCACTCTGGCTGATTAGATTTGGGGGTTTACAGACTTTTTATTTTACTAGGTTGAATAGCCGTAAAACGACTACTCTCCCTTGTTCTTCTGGACGATCTCATCGGAGACAGCCTTTGGAACCTCAGCATAGGTTTCAAAGGTCATCGAGTAAACCGCACGACCCGAGGTCTTCGAGCGTAGGTCACCGACATAACCGAACATCTCCGACAGTGGAACAAGGGCGCGAACGACCTTGACGCCAGAGGCGTCGTCCATTGATTGGATCTGACCACGACGCGAGTTGAGGTCACCGATAACGTCTCCCATGTATTCCTCTGGGGTACGTACCTCGACGGCCATCAACGGCTCGAGCAGAACTGGGCTGGCTAGACGAGCGGCTTCCTTGTAAGCCATTGAGCCAGCAATCTTGAACGCCATTTCCGACGAGTCGACATCGTGGTAAGCACCGTCAAGAACGGTAGCCTTCACGCCGACCACTGGGTAACCAGCTAGGGTTCCAACCTGCATAGCATCCTGGATACCTGCGTCGATCGATGGGATGTACTCACGAGGGATACGTCCACCGGTTACTGCGTTAACAAATTCGTAGGTCTTTTCGCCTTCAACATCCATTGGCTCAAGCTTGATCTGCACCTTAGCGAACTGACCAGAACCACCGGTCTGCTTCTTGTGGGTGTAGTCGTACTTGTCAACCGGACGACGCAGGGTCTCGCGGTAGGCAACCTGAGGCTTACCAACGTTTGCCTCAACCTTGAACTCGCGACGCATGCGGTCAACAAGAATGTCAAGGTGAAGCTCGCCCATGCCCGAGATAACGGTCTGGCCGGTCTCGTGGTCGTGCTCAACGCGGAAGGTTGGGTCTTCTTCGGCTAGCTTCTGGATAGCTAGACCTAGCTTCTCCTGGTCTGCCTTGGTCTTTGGCTCAATGGCAACCGAGATAACTGGGTCTGGGAAGGTCATTGACTCAAGAACGATCTGGTGGTCTGGGTCACAGAGGGTGTCACCGGTGGTGGTGTCCTTAAGACCGATCGCAGCGTAGATGTGTCCTGCGGTTACCGACTCAACTGGGTTTTCCTTGTTGGCGTGCATCTGGAATAGCTTTCCGATGCGCTCCTTCTTACCCTTGGTTGAGTTGACAACCTGGTCACCCTGGTTAGCCGCACCCGAGTAAACGCGGATGTAGGTTAGACGACCAAAGAATGGGTGGGTCATGACCTTGAAGGCAAGGGCGGCAAATGGCTCCGAAGCCTTAGGCTCACGCTTTAGGCGCTTCTCTTCGTCGCGTGGGTCTCCACCCTCAACCGCTGGAACATCCAGTGGGGTTGGTAGGTAGTCAACAACGGCGTCAAGCATTGGCTGGACACCCTTGTTCTTGAACGCGGAACCACAGAGAACTGGGTAGATCTGCGAAGAAACGGTTAGCTTGCGGATAGCACCCTTGATTTCGGCAACGGTCAGCTCTTCGCCACCGAAGAACTTCTCCATTAGAGCGTCATCGGTCTCGGCAACGGTCTCGAGTAGAACCTGACGGTACTCTTCGGCCTTGTCCTTTAGGTCTGCTGGGATCTCTTCAACGGTGTACTTTGCACCCATCTCAACGTCTCCACGCCAGGTTAGAGCGCGCATCTCAACTAGGTCTACAACACCCTCGAAGGTGCTTTCGGCACCAATTGGAAGCTGGATTACCAGTGGGCGAGCACCAAGACGGTCAACGATGGTCTTTACGGTGAAGTAGAAGTCCGCACCAAGCTTGTCCATTTTGTTGACGAAACAGATGCGAGGTACGTCGTACTTGTCGGCCTGACGCCAAACAGTCTCGGACTGAGGCTCAACACCTTCCTTGCCGTCGAACACTGCAACGGCGCCATCTAGGACGCGAAGCGAACGCTCAACCTCAACGGTGAAGTCTACGTGTCCAGGGGTGTCGATGATGTTGATCTGGTTCTTGTTCCAGAAACAGGTGGTAGCGGCCGAGGTAATGGTGATACCGCGCTCCTGCTCCTGCTCCATCCAGTCCATGGTGGCTGCACCGTCGTGCACCTCACCGATCTTGTGAGTGATACCGGTGTAGAACAGGATTCGCTCAGTAGTAGTGGTCTTACCTGCATCGATGTGAGCCATGATGCCGATGTTGCGAACCTTGTTCAGGTCGGTGAGCACGTCTTGTGCCACGGTTCCTCCGTTGTTTAGAAAGTGTCTAAAAGAAATAGATACATCCGCCTGTTGAACCAGAGGTTAACAGGCGGATGCCCTTTGCT
>JBJTMG010000076.1:0-44173 GCA_046063415.1 Micrococcales bacterium | reverse complement strand
CAACATTGTGGACAGGTTGGGAAACTCGTGCTGCATTTGACGAGCGCGGTTTGCCACCGATGGCGTGATGATTATTTCGCGAGCGGGATACAGGGTGACCTGGCGCAGGGGCTCTAGCGGCTTGCCATTTGGGTCAAGAATTGAGCGCTGATCGGCAACGCTGAACTGGCGGATCTGCTCAAGTTCGTCGCCAAAGAACTCAAGGCGCAGAGCGTGCTCGGCGGTGGTTGGGAAAATGTCCACAATGCCACCGCGAACCGCAAACTCGCCGCGCTTGGTGACCATGTCAACTCGGTGATAGGCAATCTCAACCAGCTTGAGCGAGAGCTCGGGCAGCAGGTAGTCGTTGCCCGCGGTGAAAACCAGCGGCGGGTGGTTGGCAAGACCGGCAACCACGGGCTGTAAAACCGCGCGCACCGATGCCAACACGTAAACGTTGTGCGCAAGGGCCGGGGCATCGGCGCTGGCTAGCTCGTGCAAACGGTGAAGCACCTTGAGGCGCTTGCCAACGGTTTCGGGGCTGGGGCTGAGTCGCTCGTGAGGCAGGGTTTCCCAGCTGGCAAACTCCAGGATCTCGGCGTTTGGGTCAATGGACCTAAGTGCCGCCGCGGTGTCCTGAGCCTCGCGGCCGGTAGCCACCACGATCAGTTGAACCGGGCTCAGACCGGCTTGCTGCCTTAGGTCTGCAACGGTGGCAGCAACGGCCGGGTGCGAAGGGGCTGCCGCAATCAGGTCGAGCCTTGGATTCTTGATTTTGGCTTGCACCGCCGCAAACGGGTAGCCCTCGGCTAGGCGCGACGACAGGCGCGCGAGTGCCAAAAACTGAGGGGTGCTCACCCCTCAAGTTTACGTTGGCTTTAGGAGTGAAACCGCTGCTGCGCGGCAGCCAGACCATCGTTGATTACGGCCTCAATGGCGTCGGCCGCTAGTTCCAGCGTCACCGGAAGCTCCTTGCGCTCGGCGGTACCAAAGTTCTTGAGCACAAAATCGGCGGTGGGCTGCTGACCGGGTGGGCGACCAATGCCAACCCGAATGCGAATGAAGTCGTTTGAACCAGTGGCAGCGATGATATCGCGAAGCCCGTTGTGCCCCGCATGGCCCCCGCCAAACTTGATGCGCACGTCTTGGGCTGGGATATCCAGTTCATCGTGGACCACAATCAAACGTTCAACTGGAATATCAAAAAACTTGAGAAGCCCGGCAACCGGGCGGCCACTGGTGTTCATGTAACCGGTGGACTTGGCCAAAATCAGCTTGTCGCCGCCGGCCCGAAGTCGGGTCTCAGCAATTACCGCACCGGCCTTGTGCGACTTGTAACCAGCGCCCAACCTGGCCGCCAGGACATCGATGACCATTTGGCCAACATTGTGCCGATTAGCAGAGTAGTCGGGCCCAGGATTCCCGAGCCCGACTACTAGGTAATTCATTTTGAGCGGTGACTACTCGGCAGCAGGGGCTGCAAGTTCGGCAGCGTGGCCGGCAGCGGTCTCAACAACCGATGCAACTAGCTCGTCTGCAGGAAGGTCGATGCTTACGCCCTTAGGAAGAACAACATCCTTGGCTAGCACGTGGAAACCAGCACCCTGCTTGGCAAAGTGGATCTCGACGAACTCTGGAATGTGGGTTGCCTCAGCGGTTAGCTTGACGGTCTTGTGCTCAAGGTCAATGGTGGTGCCCGAAAGCGACTCGCCAACAATGTGAACTGGAACCTCAACGTGAACCTTTTCACCCTTGACGATCTCAAGAAGGTCAACGTGCTCAATGATCTGGGTCACTGGGTCCTTCTGGACGTCCTTAACCAGAACCAGGTTCTTCTTGCCAGCAATGTCAAGGTCAAGAACGGCGTTCTTGTGACGAAGAACCAAAAGCAGTTCGTGTGCTGGAAGGGTGATGTGCTGTGGCACAGACTTGTGACCGTAGATTACGGCTGGGGTGCGGCCGGCAGCGCGCGACTTACGAGCCGAGCCCTTGCCAAAGCTGGTGCGAACCTCTGCAACCATTGAGAACTGTTCAGACATAGTTATTTCCTTAGTTTTTGTGAAACAAGATTTTGGTAGTCAACTCAAGCGTGGAACGCGAGGAAATAAAAAAGCCACCTCACAAGGTGGGTGGCCCATTCAGCACCCCGTCGATAACGGCCTTGGATAAATCCGCAGCCCTCGCCGTTGTTACCCAAAGTCTAAGGCATGTCTGCCCGCGGGCGCTAGTCTGGCGCCAAAGTTGGCCCGGGCTGGGTGGTCGCCCGAATACCATTAGATAGCCATGGAAACCCTCAAGATTCTCTACCCCGCCGACCTACCGGTCAGTCAGCGCAGAGACGAAATTCTTGAGGCGATACGACAGCACCAGGTGGTTGTAATTGCCGGTGCAACTGGTTCGGGCAAGACCACCCAGCTACCCAAAATGTGCCTGGAACTGGGGCGCACCGCCATTGCGCACACCCAGCCCCGCCGCATTGCCGCCCGCGCCGTTGCCGAGCGCATTGCAGAGGAACTGCGCGTAGACCTTGGAACCCTGGTTGGCTACCAGGTTCGCTTCACCGATAAATCGAGCGCCGCCACCAAGGTCAAGGTTATGACCGACGGCATTCTGCTAAACGCCCTGCAACACGATCGCAACCTGAGTGGCTACGACACCATAATCATTGACGAGGCCCACGAGCGTAGCCTGAACATTGACTTTCTGCTGGGGTACCTGAAGCAGCTACTCCCCCGCCGGCCAGACCTGAAACTGATCATCACCTCGGCGACAATCAACCCCGAGGCCTTTAGCGAACACTTTGGTGGAGCGCCGATCATCGAGGTTTCCGGCCGCACCTACCCAATTGAGGTTCGCTACCGCCCGGTAGACAGCGAGCAGAACGAGAACCAAGACCCAGACGAAGAAACCACCGCTGCAGACTACATCGATGGCATTGTGAGCGCCCTCAAAGAACTTGAGGGCGAGGCCCTGGGCGATGTCTTGGTGTTCCTCTCGGGTGAGTCCGAGATTCGCGACGCCCAAGAGGCCATTGAGGGCAGCATTGTGGGTGGAGCGCTGGCAAAAGGCACCGAGGTGCTGCCGCTGTACGGGCGCTTGTCTGCGGCGGATCAACACCGAGTGTTTGAGCCAAGCAAGATGCTTGGGCTAAAGCGGCGCGTGATTCTGGCGACCAACGTTGCCGAGACCAGCCTTACCGTGCCTGGAATCAAGTACGTGATTGACACCGGTACCGCACGAATCAGCCGCTACAGTCCGCGCGCCAAGGTGCAGCGGTTGCCCATTGAGGCCATTTCGCAGGCGAGTGCCAACCAGCGCGCTGGTCGTGCCGGGCGAACCAGCGAAGGAATCGTGATTCGCCTCTACAGCGAAGAGGACTACCTGAAGCGGCCGGAGTTCACCGACCCCGAGATTTTGCGCACCAACCTGGCATCGGTGATTCTGCAGGCCGCAAGCTTAGGTCTTGGCGATATCACCCGGTTCCCGTTCTTGCAGCCGCCCGATGCCCGCGGCGTAAAAGACGGACTCGGGCTGCTGCGCGAACTGGGTGCGTTGAGCGATGCGGGTTCGAGCGGCGGCGCGTCAGGTTCGAGCGGCGGCTCCCCCGGGGCTGGCGCTATCAAGCTCACCAAGGTTGGCCGTGAACTCTCGCGCCTACCCATTGAGCCGCGCTTTGCCCGCATGATTTTGGAGTCGCGCGAGCACAACCTAACTCGCGAGGTCATGGTGATTGTGGCGGGTCTTGCCATTCAGGATCCCCGCGAACGGCCTCTGGCAAAGCGGCCTCAGGCAGACCTGATGCACGCCCGATTTGCCGACCCAACCAGCGACTTTTTAACCCTTCTGAACATTTGGAACTACGCCGAAGAACAGCAGCGCAAACTAAGCTCCTCGGCATTCAGGCGCCTGTGCAAGAGCGAGTACCTGAACTACCTGCGAATCCGCGAATGGCAAGATCTGGTCCGCCAGCTCAAGCAGGTTGCCAAACCGCTGGGGCTTACCTTTGGCGACCCAAAAATAGACCCCGATGGCATCCACAAATGTCTTCTCGCGGGCCTGCTCAGCCAAATCGGCCTGCGCCAGGTTGCCGAGACCAAGAACGCCAGCAGTTCCAAGGCAGCCAAACTCAAAACCGATAACGAGCCAAAACTCACGCGCGAATATCAGGGTTATTCGGCACAGAAGTTTGTCATTTTTCCGGGCTCCACCCTGGCCAAGAAGCCACCCGCTGCAATCATGACCGCCGAGCTGGTGGAGACCAGCCGACTCTTTGCCCGCATGAATGCCGCCATTGACCCGGCTTGGGCAGAAAAGTTGGGCGGCGACCTCTGCAAGCGCACCTACAGCGAGCCCCACTGGGAGAAAAACCAGGGTGCCGTGGTGGCCTATGAGCGCGTGACGCTCTATGGCGTGCCCATCGTTGTGCACAGGCGCATGCAGTATGCCCGCATTGACCCCGAGCTGTGCCGCGACCTGTTCATTAGGCGCGCTCTGGTGGAGGGCGATTGGGATTCCAAGCAGGCGTTTGACCGCGAGAACCGCGGGCTGCTCAAGCAGCTGGAGGCCGCCGCCGAACGCGCCCGCAAACCCGCGCTAGCAGCTAGCGAAGAGGACGTTTTTAGGTTCTATGACGCTCGCATTCCGGCCGACGTGGTTAGCACCCGGCACTTTGAGGGCTGGTGGCGCAAAGCCAAGGTAGAAAACCCCAAGCTGCTAAACATGACTCGCGAAGACTTGCTTGGCGAGCAGGAAATCAACCACGATGAACGCGATCACCCAAGTTTCTGGCAACACAACGGCCAGCGGCTCAAGCTTCGCTACCGCTTTGATCCGGGTGCCGTTGATGACGGCGTAACCGTAGATGTCCCGCTGCCGGTTCTGGCTGCGCTTACCCCCGATGAGTTCGGGTGGTTAGTTCCTGGGCTTCGGCTCGAGTTAGTCACCACGCTGATCAAGAGCCTGCCCAAGAATCTGCGCCGCAATGTGGTGCCGGCAAATGACTGGGCCGGTAAGGTCATGGCTGTACTGCCTGCCGAACCGACTGGCGCCATTACCACCGCGGTTGCCAAGGCATTGCAGAGCCTGAGCGGAACGGTAATAACTGCTGCCGATTTTGACCTGTCAAAACTTACCGATGCGCAGCGCATGACCTACCGAGTCATCGATGTCCACGGCCGTACACTTGGGCTCAGCACGGACCTTGCCGGTCTGCAGGCAAAACTGGCCAGCCAAACCCGAGACGCAGTTGCGGTGGTGGCCGAAAAGGCGCACTCACCGCTGGAGCGCGATGGCCTAACCACCTGGGACTTTGACGAATTGCCCGCCAGCATCGAAAGCAAGCACGGAGCCAATGTGGTTCGCGCCTTCCCGGCACTGCTTGCGGTTCCTGGGTCGGCATCTGCGCCGGCAACCGTCAACATTCGCCTATTCAGCACACAGGCAGAGCAGCTGGCGATTCATGCCGCCGGTGTTCGCGTTCTGGTCGCCGCCACCATTGCCAGCCCCGCTAAATATGTTGAGGAGCACCTTACCCAGCCCGAGAAGCTGCCGGTTTCTCAACTGCCCTACCGAAGCTTCGCCGCATTTATCGATGACGTGATAGCCGCCAGTATTGATCGGGAGATTCGCAAGATTCAGCCAAATGGCCTAATCCTGACCAGAAAAGACTTTGAAAAGGTGCGCGATGCGGTGCAGGCGAGCCTCATGGATGTGGCGTTTGATACCGCCTCGCTGGCAGCAAAGATCATGGTGGCCTATCGCGAGGCAAGCAAGACAATCGCCGACACCAAGGCCTTTGCTTTTCTTTCGGTGCTGGCTGGCGAAAAGGCGCATCTTGACCAACTGGTGTTTCCTGGATTCGTTTCGGCGGTTGGGTTAGACAGACTCCCCCGCATTTTGATTTACATTCAGGCGGTCAAACAGCGAGTCCAGAAACTAGAGGACAACCCCGCGCGCGATGGCGTGGCCTGGTACGAGTACGAACAGGCCTGGAACGCGTACACCTTGGCTGGCGGCAGCATTCCGCTAGCCCAAAACCCAGATCCCAAGATTGCCCAGGCTCGTTGGATGCTAGAAGAACTTCGGGTAAGCCTTTTTGCCCAGACTCTAGGGACTCCCGAACCGGTTTCGGTTCAGCGAATCAAGAAGCTTTTGGCGGGTTAGCGCGCCTGACCAAGTAGCGGGCTAGCAGAGCCAACGCCAAGATGCTCAGGCTGATTGGCACGGCAGGACCCGGGACCGCAAACGCCAGGGCCCAGCAGAGCAGGAAACCTGGGATTGCCAGCCATCGGGGTAGTTTGCGTTCTTGAGCTGGTTGGAACCACAGGCTCAGGTGGCCCACCGAGTAGTAGAACAGCACGCTGAAACTGCTGAAGCCGATTACCCAGGACAGCTTGCCTATTGACACCAGCCCCATAGCTCCGGCCGCGATGAGCACTTCACTGACCCATGGCGAACCCAAACGATTTCGGCGCATGAATACCTTTGGAAGTTCGCGGTCTTCTGCCATGACGGCTGCGGTGCGGGACACCCCGGCGAGCAATGCCAGGATCGACCCAAGGCTGGCGGCACCTGCAACCAATGGGGTGATCTGGCTCGGTAGCCACGGAGCAACCTTTTGAGCCAGCGCATCAAGTGGCCCGGGAATTACTGCAAGGCTTGCACCAAGGTGGCCAATGAGCACAACTGCCAGCGCAAAATACAGAACTACAACCGCAGTAAGAGTGACCAAAATGGCACGTGGGATATTGCGCTTGGCGTCTCGGACCTCGTTACCCAGGGTGGCAACGCGCGCGTAACCCGCGAAGGCAAAGAACACCACCGACGCTGCCTGCAAAATGTGCGGTAAATCCAAATTTGCGCTGAGGCCTGCCACTAGGTGAGGGGCTGTAGCGTACTGGTTGTTAAGTGCGCCACCGATGGTCACGAACAGCAGGTAACCCGTTGTCGCCGTAGCCAGCACGGCTGCCACCGCGGCGGTGCGGTTGATGCCAAGAATGTTGATTACGGTAAGGACAGCGATTGCCGCCATGGGCAGCCAAATTGGACTACCCCGCCAAACGTATTCCTGAAACGCGAGCGCGATTGCCGCGATTGAACCGATTTTGCCGAAGACGAACGCAAATCCGGCCGAGAAGGAGAAGTGTTCGTTTACATATATGCGCGAATAGGCATACACGCCACCGGGGCGCTCAATTTGGCTGGCTAGAGAGTAAACCGCACCCGCGTTTAGCGATGCCACGATTGCGGCCAACGTGATTGCCAGGAATAAGCCACCGGGAGTGATTGCGTAGGCATCTCTGAATACGACGAACACACCGGCGCCCAGCATGGATGCCATGCCAATGGCGATGGCACCAGCCAGATTCAGCTGTTGCCGGTTAGTTGAGGCCATGAACGCTTAGGCGTGTCCCGGGAAGATACTGCTGACCGAGTCATCGCTGAATACCGCGCCAATGGCACGAGCAATAAGTGGCGCAATAGAAAGGACAGTTAGCGACTCAAACTGTTTGTCCGGGGTGATTGGAAGCGAGTTGGTAACCAGAACTTCATCGACCGGATCAGCCGAGAGGCGCTCCACCGCAGGCCCACTGAAAACTGCGTGGGTGGCGGCAACAATTACTCGTCCCGCACCGTTTTCCTTTAGCGCCTTTGCCGCGGCAACAATGGTGCCACCGGTGTCGAACATGTCGTCAACCAACAGACAGGTTCGACCCTTTACGTCTCCAACTAGCTCGTGAACCTGAACCTGGTTTGGGCGGTCTGGGTCGCGGCGCTTGTGAATGATGGCCAGCGGAGCACCCAGGCGATCGGCCCAGATATCAGCAACGCGAACGCGACCCGAGTCCGGCGAAACTACGGTTAGCGGCTCGTTGCCCCACTTCTCCTTGGCGTAGTCGGCAAGCAGTGGCAGCGCCCAAAGGTGGTCAACGGGGCCATCGAAGAAGCCCTGAATCTGAGGGGTGTGCAGGTCAACCGACATGATTCGGTTTGCACCGGCGGCCTTATAAAGATCGGTCATTAGGCGCGCGCTGATTGGCTCGCGACCCTTGTGCTTCTTGTCCTGGCGGGCGTAAGGGAAGAACGGCGCAACCACGGTGATTCGCTTAGCACTGGCGCGCTTTAGGGCGTCAACCATGAGCAGCTGCTCCATGACCCAGTGGTTGATTGGGGCGGGGTGAGCCTGAATAACAAAAGCGTCTACACCGCGCACGCTCTCTTCGTAGCGCACGAAGGTTTCACCATTCGCAAAGTCGTAAAGAGTTGTTGGCAGCAGACTCGTGTTGAGAATCTCGGCTACTTCTTCGGCTAGTGACTGATGAGCACGCCCACTCACCAAAACCAGTTTCTTCTTGTTATTGGTTTCGATGCCCATTGTGCTCTCTCTTCTCTTAGTCGCTTATTCGCCTGAGCGCTTGGCCTTTTGAGCCTTGGTGGCCGCCTCTGCCGCTGCCGTTCCCGCTCGCTGTGCCAAGACCCAATCGGCCAAGTTTCGCTGTGGTGCAACGTTCATTGCCAAGTCTCCTGGCTCAACGTCTTTTCGCACCACGGTTCCGGCAGCCGTATAGGCTCCGTCTCCAATAGTAACGGGGGCCACAAACACGTTGTGCGAGCCAGTTCGTACCTGCGAACCAATGCTGCTGTGGCTCTTTTTCACGCCGTCGTAGTTGGCAAAAATGGTTCCAGCGCCAATATTCGAACCCTGGCCAATGGTGGCATCGCCCACGTAAGACAGGTGTGGCACCTTTGAGCCAGCGCCAATGACGGCGTTCTTGGTTTCAACAAAAGTTCCGATCTTGCCGTTTGCGCCCAGTTCGGTACCCGGACGAAGGTAGGCGAAGGGACCAACGCTCGCGCTGTCACCAATTACAGATCCAGTGGCGTGCGTCTTTATTACCGTTGCGCCGTCTCCCACCGATGTATCTTTCAGCACAACTTCTGGGCCAACCGTGGCTCCCTGGCCAATGGTGGTCATGCCCTGCAGATAGGTTCCGGGCAGAATCACCGAGTCTTCGCCAATGCTGACGGTCACATCTATCCAAGTGCTGTTTGGATCAAGAATGGTCACGCCGGCAAGCTGCCAAGCCCGACAGATTCGGTAGTTCAGTTCGGCGGCAACTTCACTTAGCTGTGCGCGGTCGTTGATTCCGGCAACCAGCCATTCATCTTCAACTGCGATGGCCTGGACCTTGCGACCTTCGTGAAGCAGCTCGGCCGCGGCATCGGTGAGGTATTTCTCGCCCTGGGCGTTGTGGGTGCCAACCTTTGCCAACGCGGTGCGCAGGTGGGCGGCATCAAAAACGTAAACACCTGCGTTAACCTCGCTGATTTCCAGCTGGCTAGATGTGGCATCACGGTGTTCAACAATCTGAATGAACGCGCCATCGTTGCTTCGCAAAATGCGACCATAGCCGGTTGGGTCGTTTAGGTAGGTGGTCAATACTGTGGCGGCAAATCCGCCAGCCAGGTGTTCGTCAATGAGCGTTTCAAGGGTGGCAACGTCTAGCAATGGAACGTCACCCGAAGTAACCACAATGGCGCCATCAAAGTCGTCTGGCAGGGCGCTCAGCGCACATTCAACGGCGCGACCGGTGCCAGGAATCTCATCTTGTTCAACAATGCTGGCGGTTGGGTAGAACGCCTGAATGTAGGCACCGATGGCCTCTTTCTGGTGGCGAATCACGGGAATCACGTGTGCCGCGCCAAGTGCCGAGGCGGTAGCGAGGGCGTGGCCCAGAAGCGGAAGCCCGGCTAGTTCGTGCATGACCTTGGGCTTGGCAGAACGCATGCGGGTTCCCTGACCTGCGGCTAAAACAACCACCGCTAGATGACGCTCACCCATTGCGCTCCTTTGTTTCTTGCTGGCCTACCAGGATTCGAACCTAGACAAGCGCCTCCAAAGGGCGCGGTGCTGCCGTTACACCATAGGCCACCGTGGCTTGGCTTGAGGGCCGAACCACAAGGTATAGTCTGCCAGATTGTCGGGGGTGGGGTTGAAACTTGAGCAAAGACATTTGGGGGCACTTTGCAAGATTGGTTTCAGCGGGCGGTCAAAAAGACGCTGGAGTATTTCGGTTTCAATACTGAAGCCGGCAGCGATTCCAAAGAAGCAGAGCCTGAAGATCCACTAATGGACGCGGCGTTCCAACTATCAATCCAATTTGCCGTGCACTTTCCTGCGGTTCTCATGATTCTTCATGCGCAACCGTTCTGGTGGTTACCTTATGTGCCGCTAGCCCAGTAGCTCGCTCAGCTCGAGCCACTCGGCTTCAAGTAAGTCACGTTTGTCATTGAACTCGGTTTGCTTGGCCGCCAATGAGGCAAGACCCTCGTAATCACCCTGGTCGTGTGCCGCCATTAGCTGGTGCAACGAGGCTTCGTCGCTAGCCAGTTTTTCCAATGCACGCTCGATTCTGGCCAGGTTCTTCTCGGCGTCACGGCGTTGGGCGCCAGACAACGATGTCGCGCTGGCTGCACCCGCGGCCACAGCCGCGGTGCCCTCTGAGACATCGGGGCGAGAGGTGCTTGGGCCGGCAGACAGGGAGTGCTTGCGAAGCTCAAGGTACTGGTCTACTCCCCCGGTTAGGTGGCGCAGCTTGTGGTCGCCGAGCAGCGCCCACTGGTGGTCGGTTACGCGCTCGAGCAGATAGCGGTCGTGGCTCACCACAATGAGAGTTCCAGGCCAGCCGTCTAGGAGGTCCTCAATAGCGGCGAGCATGTCGGTGTCCAGGTCGTTGGTTGGCTCGTCAAGAATCAGAACATTTGGTTCGCCAAAGAGCAGGCGCAGCAGCTGAAGCCGGCGACGCTGACCACCCGAGAGATCTTCAATTGGAGTCTGTAGCTGGGCCGTGGTGAAACCGAGTTGCTCAACCAGTTGGCCAATACCAACTTCTTTTCCATCGACTTTGTAGAAACCTTTTTCGCGTGAAATCAGCGTGAAAATTCGTTCACCATGGAATTCGTCGAGTTCGCGCACATCCTGACTGAGCGTTGCGATACTCACAGTCTTGCCGCGCTTGATTTTTCCACCGCTTGGCTCAAGCTCGCCCGCCAGAAGTTTAAGCAGCGTGGTCTTGCCGGCACCGTTGACACCCACTAATCCAACGCGGTCGCCGGGGCCGAGGCGCCAGGTGACATCGCTGAGAATTTGCTTGCCGGCCACCGAGTAAGAAATGTTCTCTATGTCCACCACGTCTTTGCCAAGCCGCTGGGTAGCCAGGCGGGTTAGGGCAACCTGATCTCGCGCCGGAGGTTCATTGGCAATCAGTTCATTAGCCGCATCAATGCGGAACTTAGGCTTGCTGGTTCGAGCCGGTGGACCACGACGCAGCCAAGCGAGTTCCTTGCGAAGCAGGTTCTGCCGGCGTGCTTCGGTGGCAGCTGCCGCGCGATCGCGTTCGGTGCGCTGCAGAATGTAAGCCGCGTAGCCACCCTCGAACGGCTCCAGGATGCCATCGTGGATTTCCCAGGTGGCGTTACAAACCTCGTCTAGGAACCAGCGGTCGTGGGTGACCACAATCAATCCCCCCGATGTTGGCGACCAACGCTGCTTGAGATGCTGGGCCAGCCAGGCCACTCCTTCGATATCAAGGTGGTTGGTCGGTTCGTCGAGCATGACCACATCGAGGTCTTGCGTAAGCAGGGCTGCCAGGGCAACTCGCCTGCGTTGACCACCCGAAAGTTCCGAGACCTGCTTGGCCCAGTCAAGGTCATTGAGGAGCCCGCCAATGACGTCGCGAACCTTTGGGTCACCTGCCCACTCGTGCTCGGGGCGGTCACCCACCACTGCCTGCCCAACCGTGAGCCCGGGGTCCAGAACGTCTTGTTGATCCAGCAAGCCAATGGTCAAACCGCTGCGATGCGTGACCCTGCCCTTGTCGGTGGTTAGGCGCTTGGCCAGAACCTTAAGGAACGTTGACTTGCCGTCGCCGTTACGACCGACGATTCCAATTCGGTCGCCTTCGTTGACACCAATGGTGATGCCGTCAAATACCTTTTTGGTAGGAAACTCATGCTCAATGGCTTCGGCGCCTAGTAAATGTGCCATTAGTCAATCAACCTGGCCGGACCTGTTGGCGAAGCTACCTGGATGGCCTGGTAGCCAAAGGTTCGCATTCTGCTGGCTATGGCGGCGGCGTCATCGTTGTTCCTCGCAAGCAGCGCGATTGTCGGGCCGGAACCAGAAACCACCGCTGCCAGGGCATCGCACTTCAGGCCGAGCTCAAGAATCGCGGCCAATTCTGGGCGCAGACTCACGGCCGCTTCCTGCAGGTCGTTGTGAATCAGCGGCGCAATTTCTTGGGCGCTCGCCCCCGTCTTGAGTGCCCGAAGCAGCGCTGCCGGGTTCTTGGCGGGTTTGGCCGAGGTGGGGTCAATTCCGCGCTCGGCGCGCAGCCGGTCTAGCTCGGCAAAAACCAAAGGTGTGCTCAGACCGAACGGGTTCGGAATTAGCACCCAGTGCAGTTCGCTGGTTTGCGAAACCGGAGTTAGCTCATGCCCAGTGCCTATGCCCAGAGCAGCGCCACCCATGAGCGAAAAGGGCACATCGGCACCAAGTTCTGAGGCCAATTCAAATAGCTGGTTGCGGTCTAGTTTGTTGCCGTAAAACTGGTTTGCCGCCAGTAGTGCCGCCGCGCAGTCGGCCGAACCACCGCCCATGCCACCTGCCACCGGAACGTGTTTGGTGACAAAGAATTTGAGAGGTTGAGCCTTGCGAACCTTGGATAACTTGGCAACTGCTTGAGCTGCCTTAACCACCAGGTTGGATTTTCCGGTTGGCACCTGCCCAAGAATCAGTGGGTCCAAGGAACCCGTGGTCTCCACCTGCCACTCGTCGTTTGGCTCGACAATCACAGTCTCGACCAGAGTTACCGCTTGGTAGAGGCTGGCTACATCGTGGTAGCCATCGGCTCGCAAGGGCCCCACCGCAAAGTAGAGATTGATTTTTCCGTATGCCGTTGCCCCAGTAACCGGCTCCGAGAGTGTGCGAGTGGCAAGTGAATCACACACCTGAGTCCAGTAGTCAACCGCCCAGTCGAGCTCCTCTTGAGACTTTAGGTTCTCGTGCCTGATTGTAAGAACCTGAACCCCGGTTTTTGCTGGTGCCAGCGAAAGCTCTACTCGACTCTGGTTTTCAAACGCATAGCCAAGGCGCTTGTTTGGCTCAACGGTCAGGCGCCGCAATGGCACGGCTACGGGCCAAGAATCTGGGTCGTCCAAAATGGCGTAGAGCCGGGGCAGGTCTACCGTGTAATAGCGATTCGCGGTTGCGATTGACCAACCCGAGCGAGACTTAGAGACGTCGAAGTGCACTAGATGCCCGCCTGCATTCCTGCTTGCGCTATGGCCACAAACTCGTGAATGTCCAACTGTTCGCCGCGAGCCTGCGGGTCTACCCCAGCAGCTGTAAGCACAGTCTCAGCCTGTGCCGCCGATCCCGCCCAGTCGGCTAGTGCCTGTCGAAGCGTCTTGCGGCGCTGAGCAAACGCTGCATCGATGGCTTTGAAAGTGGCCAAGCGCAGGTCGTCACTGCCCAGCGGGGTTGGGCGTTTGGCAAAGTACACAAGCGCCGAATCAACGTTTGGCACCGGCCAGAAGATATTGCGACCAATGTTTCCAGCCAGTGCGGCCTCGGCGTACCAAGCCAGCTTGAGGCTAGGAATTCCGTAAATTTTGTTTCCGGGTTTTGCAGCCAGTCGGTGAGCCACCTCTGCCTGCACCAGGACCAGCCCGGTTTGCAACGAAGGGAAGACCTCCAAAAAGTGCAACAGAACGGGAACCGAAATGTTGTAGGGCAGGTTGGCAACCAAAGCGCTGGGGGTATCGCCCAGGTCGGTCACCTTGAGCGCATCCTGATGAATGAGTTTGAAGTTTGCGCCAGGGGCTCGTTTGGCAATTGTCTGCTCCAGGGCAGCTGCCATCTTTGGGTCGATTTCAACGGCGATTACCTTGTTGGCAACCTCAATTAGCCCAAGGGTGAGCGACCCTAGCCCCGGCCCGATTTCAACTACCGTTTCTGCACCTGTCAGCTTGGCAGCTGCGACAATACGCCGAATGGTGTTTGGATCGGTGACAAAGTTCTGACCCAGTTTCTTGGTTGGAACCACATCTAGGCGAGCCGCCAGCTCACGAATATCTACCCCGCCAAGAAGTTCGGCTTCGGTTGCCATCTAGGGCACCTCGGAGCTGTCTGCTGGCAGGTCTGGAACCTCGTGGTTGGCGTCTTCTTGACCCAGCCCCTCTGCCCACGACCCATACACCGACTCGGTGTTTTGAGTGATTTGAGCCGCAACCTGGTTCACGTCTTGTTCAAGCAACTGCGCCATGAATCGCAGGGTCACCGGCACCAGATAGGGTGCGTTTGGTCTTCCTCGGAATGGCTCTGGGGTAAGGAACGGAGCATCGGTTTCAACCAAACGCAGTTCCTTTGGAGCAAGTAAGAATGCGTCACGCAGGTGTTGGTTGCGCTTGATGGTTATGTTTCCTGCGAAAGACATGTACCAGCCGTTTTCGGCGCAGATTTTGGCCATCTCGGCATCTCCCGAGTAGCAGTGGAATACCACTCGGTCTGGGGCGCCAACGCGCTTGAGGGTTGCTATTACCTGTTCGTGAGCTTCGCGGTCGTGAATCTGAAGAGCAAGGTTGTTCTCTTTGGCAATACGAATGTGCTCCTCAAACGAGTACTGCTGCAGTTTGAGCTCAGTTTCACCTTCGGTTCGGAAGAAATCCAGACCGGTCTCGCCGATGGCTCGAACCCGGGGCTGCGTTGCCAACTCGGCAATACCCGCCAAGGCTTCATCGAGTCGAGCGGTGGTTTGGTAAAGCGGCGCCTCGTTGGGGTGCAGCGCAACGGCGGCCAACAGGCGGGGTTCTATTGCCGCAACCGCTGCCGACCAGCGGCTACTTTCGAGGGTTACTCCCACCTGAACCGCACCAAGCATGCCCGCCTGGTTGGCCAGTTCTAGGTGCTCAAGGTAGTGCAGGGGTTCGTCGCCGTCGGCTATCTCAAGGTGAGTGTGGTTGTCGTAGGTGCCAACCTCTAGCGGCAGCGGGACATCGGGGTATTTCAGGTCACGACGATGCCCGTCGGCGTCGTAGTGCTTTCTGGTCCGAATGTGACCCGGTTGGTCGCTAGCGCACATGTTGGGTTATTTAGCTTCGGTTTCAATGCGTGGGAACAGGGCTTCCAGCTGTGCAACAGCCTCACCGGGCTTGAGTTGCCCCCAGGTTCCGGCAGTGCCAAGCTTCTGATCTGCCAGCGCTCCCAGCGAGTTTTCGCCCAGGGCCGCCCATAACTTGGCCGAAGCCTTTGGAGTGATTGGCGCCATGAGAACCGCAAGCCCACGAAGACCCTCTGCAGCGGTATAAAGCACGGTCGAGAGACGGTCACGGGTGTCATCGCTCTTTGCCAGCACCCAGGGCTCCTGAACGGTGATGTAGTTGTTTAGCTCGTCTACCAGGGTCCAAATCTGAGCAATCGCGTCATGAATGGCAAGACCCTCGATGGCTGCATCGGAATCGCGCACGGCAGTAGCCAGCACCTGCTGCACCTGCAGATCGGCGTCGGTTGGGGCGTGCGGGGTCGGCAGGATGCCATCGTAGTAGCGGTGAATCATGGCAATCACACGACTGGCAAGGTTGCCGAATCCGTTGGCAAGTTCCGACTGGTAGCGCGCAGCCAGGTCTTCCCAGCTAAACGAACCGTCGCTGCCAAACGAGATTGCCTTCATGAAGTAGTACCGGAAGGCGTCTGAACCAAAGGTGTCGGTGATTTGGTTTGGTGCAATGCCCGTGAGCTTGCTCTTTGACATTTTCTCGCCACCAACCAGCAACCAGCCGTGACCAAAGACCTGCTCGGCGGGCTTCAAACCAGCCGCAATCAACATGGCTGGCCAGATCACCGCATGGAAACGAAGAATGTCCTTACCCACGATCTGCACGGTAGCGGGCCATAGCGACTCAAACCTTGCTCTCTCAGCGGCGTCGTCTGAACCGTAACCAATTGCGGTGATGTAGTTCAAAAGTGCGTCGAACCAAACGTAGGTAATGTGCGAATCATCCCAGGGAATATCAATGCCCCAGTCGAACTTTTCCTTGCTTCGCGAGATCGACAGGTCGGTGAGTCCGCGGCGCACAAACGCCACCACCTCGTTGCGAGCCGACTCCGGCTGAACAAACTTTGGGTTGGCCTCGTAGTAGTCAAGAAGCGGCTGAGTGAACTCGCTCAGTTTGAAGAAGTAGTTGGTCTCCGCCAGCTTCTCAACCGGCTTGGAGTGAATTGCGCAAACTTGTTGCCCGGCAAAGTCACCCTCGCCAGCTACCAGGTCAGCCTCGGTCTTGTACTCCTCGCAACCTACGCAGTAGTTACCTTCGAACTCGCCGCGGTAAATAAAACCAGTGTCATAAAGGTGCTGCAGAAACTTCTGTACGTTCTTCTCGTGACGAGACTCGGTGGTGCGAACAAAATCCTGATTCGCGATATCGATGGTCTCAAGCAGCGGTAACCAAGACTCGGCAACCAGTTTGTCGGCCCAGGCCTGCGGTGTGGTGTTGTTGGCACTTGCGGTGCGCAGAATCTTTTCGCCGTGTTCATCGGTGCCAGTTAGCAAAAAAGAGTTCTCGCCGCGCTGCCGGTGCCAACGAGCCAGCACGTCTGAGGCCACTTCGGTGTAGGCGTGACCAATGTGAGGAGCGTCATTCACGTAAAAAATGGGCGTTGTCACATAAAACGACTTGGGCGAGGACATGAGACCTATCTTAATTCAGGCTTGGGGCGCTTGACTCTTGCGCGAATCCAGCACCAGTTGATACAACTCACTCTTGCTCACACCCGCGGCTTCGGCAACCTGCGCAACCGCCGGTTTCAGTTTGTTACCTGCGTCAACCAAGGCCAGCACCTGGTCCACAACATCGATGGCCTCGTGCTCAACCTTTTGCGCCCCCGCAAGCACCAACACCATCTCACCTTTGGGTTCTGCCCTGGCCCACTCCACCAGGTGCTCAAGGGTTCCACGCTCAGTGTGTTCAAACTTCTTAGTTAGTTCGCGCGAGACCGTGGCGCGGCGATCTGGGCCAAATACCGCAAGCGCCGCCTCCAAACTCTCCAGGATCCTGTGCGGGGACTCGAAAAAAACCATGGTTCTGGTCTCAGATGCTAGCCCGCTGAATAGTCGGGCGCGCTCCCCCTGCTTTCGAGGCAAGAAACCCTCAAAGCTGAATCGATCGGTTGGTAGGCCACTTACCGCGAGCGCGGCTAGAACTGCCGACGGTCCGGGAACAATAGTGACATCGATGCCGGCAGCCACAGCGGCTCGTACCAGCAGGAATCCGGGGTCGCTAACGGTGGGCATGCCTGCGTCACTGACAACCAGCAGGTCCTGGGTTTCGGCAATCTCAAGGAGCTGGGAAATCCGGTCGCCCTCGTTGTGCTCGTGAAGGCTAAAGAGCTTGGCAGCCAGTTTCACACCCAGCATATTCGCTAGTTTGAGCAGGCTTCTGGTGTCTTCGGCGGCAATGAATTTGGCCTGGGTAAGGTGCTCAATCAGGCGCGGGGAGGCATCGGAGAGATTGCCGATTGGAGTGGCTGCCAAAATGATCACGCTCTATTGTGGCAAACCGAACAGTTGCAGGCAGCGTTTACCCCAGACAAGTAGCATCGAGTTTGTGATTGTTGCCCGCACAACCGCGTTGGTTCGCGACCTGGTCCGCTCCTACGGACAGTATCTTGTCGTGGCTTTGGCTGCCTTCCTTCGGTTGTTTAGCCTTCAATATCCGGGAAATTTGGTTTTCGACGAAACCTATTACGTGAAAGATGCCTGGACACTCACCAATCTGGGCTACGAAGCCAGCTGGAAAGACGGCGCAGACGATGCCTGGTCTCGCGGGCAGGTGAACGGATTCAACACCTCCGCGAGCTTTGTCGTGCACCCACCGCTGGGCAAACTGATTATTGGCCTGGGCCTTCACCTGTTTGGACCAGACCACCCGGTTTCTTGGCGCATCATGAATGCTTTGTTCGGGGTGGCAGCCGTTTGGCTGGTCATGCAGGTTGCTTATAAGTTGCTGGGCAGTCGCAGTTGGGCACTGGTAGCAGGCTTCCTATTCGCAATCGATGGCGTAGCCATTGTCATGTCGCGCGTGGCCCTACTCGACGGCTTCCTAATGTTTTTTGCGCTTCTGGCCTTTTACTTTCTGCTCCTCGATCGAGAGCGCGCCAGAGTCAAATACACCCTCATGGCCCTCAGGCAAGCTTCGCAAAAACAAGCCATCGATGACTGGCGCTCAGGCTCTGTCATTTGGGCTCGCCCCTGGCTGGTGGCCGCTGCGGCTGCGCTTGGTCTGGCAACCGCGGTCAAGTGGTCCGGCATTTACTTTGCGTTGATTTTTGGCCTTTACGTGGTGGTCAGCGAGACGCTACTTCGGCGTAGGTACAAGATTCGCGGCTGGCTCTACGTTGGACTGGTTTATCAGACTCTTGCCAACCTAGTTCTCATGGTGCCCGTATACGCTGCGGTTTACCTTTCAACCTGGGTTGGCTGGCTTTCCACCAAGGGAGGCTGGGACCGCAACGTTGACCCCAATCCCCTGTTAGCTCTTCTGCGCTACCACCAGGACGCCTACAACTTCCACGTAAACTTGCGCACCCCGCACACATATCAAGCGAATCCGCTAACCTGGCTGTTTCAGATTCGACCTACCAGCATGTTTTATCAGAGCCGGCTCAACGGCGAGGCAGGCTGCGTGTCGGTGGCCAATGGCTGCAGCAGCGCAATCACGGCAATTGGTAACCCCCTTATTTGGGTGGGTGCGGCCGCCGCGCTCTTCTACCTGCTGTATCACTACCTGAGGTTCCGAAACCGCACCGAGGGGCTCATTTTGCTGGGTGTGGCTGCCGGTTACCTGCCATGGTTGCTGTACCTTCAGCGCACAGTCTTTCAGTTTTACGTCATTGCCTTTGAACCCTGGCTGATCTTGGCTTTGGTTTACGTACTTCGTTCAGTTTGGTACCGCCCAAAACGTGGTGGATTCCAAAATCCTCGATGGCATGTGGTCACGTTTCTCGTTGCCAGCGCTGTCCTAAGCATCTTTTACCTGAGCGTCTGGTGGGGTACTTGGACTCCCTATCCATACTGGTTGTCGCACATGTGGTTGCCGTCCTGGATATAGGCTAAAAACCTATGTCAAACTACCTCGCACTGCTGCGAAACCCCGGAGTACTTCGGGTGCTGTCCTCACAGCTCCTAGCCCGCTTTGCCTTTGGCATGATGAGCCTGGGTTTTGTTCTGCACATCCAGAACGTGACCAACAGCTACGCCATAGCCGGTTTGGCGCTTGGCGCCGAGACCATCGGGGCCGCGGTTTCTGGACCGGTGCTGGGTCGCAAGATTGGCCCCTGGGGCGTGAAACGGGTAATCATCTTCAGCACCCTCATTACCTCGAGCTCTCTTCTTGCCATGGCACTTATTTCAATGCCGCCGATTCTGCTGATTGCCCTTGCCGCGGTGGTGGGTCTTTCATCGCCTCCGATTCAGTCTTCAGCGCGGACCATTTACCCCACGCTCGCTCCAAAGCGACAGCACCAACTTCTTTTTAGCCTCGATGCCACGCTTCAAGAACTGATCTGGATTATCGGCCCTGTTCTTGCCACCCTGATTGCCGCGCAAGTGAACCCAGCTTTCGTACTGGTGCTCATGGCCGCCATTCAGGTTGCGGGATCCACCTGGTTCCTGTCGAACCCCGAGGTCAGAACAGTGCAGATTCCAACCTCGGCCGGCAGGCTCGGAGGCGTGCTCAAGAACCGCCTGGTTCTTACCCTTGCCATTATTGGCCTCCTGCTGGTTGGTAGTTTCAGCGGTGTCGAGGTCGGTACCGTGGCCATTTTGGACATCAGCCAGGCGGGACTCGTTATTGCAGCGCTGTCGGTGGGTTCGCTCATTGGCGGGTTCTGGATGGGCCCAAAGGCTCGCAGTCGCTGGGCCATGGCCAAGTTCGTAGGCCTCATCTTGATTGGCTATGCACTGGCGTTTGTGATGCCAAACAACCCGTTCTGGCTAGGTCTGTGCTGGTTCATCGCCGGACTTGGCATTGCTCCGGCGCTTGGGTTGTTGAGCAACCTAATCTCAATGGCTCTAAAGATTAGCGATACCGCCGAAGCTTACGGCTGGATCAACACGGGTCAGCTCATGGGTTACTCAACAGGCGCAGCCCTGGCAGGCATTGCGGTTGATACTGTTTCGCCGGTATCTGCACTGCTTATCGCAGTTCTATTTGGCGCAGGAACGCTTCTGGTGGCGCTGCTTAGCACCTCGATTCTCCCGGCGCTAGAAAAGACCGACACCAAGTCAATCCCAGTAATTCCGGAGGAAAAATGAACACCTACGCGGTGAACTACCGTTACGCAGCTAGCAACCATGAACTTGCAGAGCTTCGCCCTGCGCATCGTGCTTGGCTTGAGGGGCTGTTGGGGCAAGGCACACTTCTGGCAAGTGGCCCTCTCGGCGATTTCGCCGGTGCGCTTCTGATCATGAAAGCCACCGATGAATCTGAGCTCTCGTCCATCTTGGACAACGACCCATTCGACATTGCCGGCTTCATTGGCGAACGAGTCATTGAGGAATGGAAACCAGTGTTTGGGCCTTTCAACTAGCATGAGCTTCTCGCTAGAACAAATGCCAATCGTGACCCTCAACAGCGGTCAACAAATCCCACAGTTGGGTCTTGGCGTTTACAAGGTGACGCAGGATATTGCCGACTCGCTGGTTCAGCACGCCATTGAGGTTGGCTATCGCCGCATTGATACCGCAGCCCTCTATGACAATGAGTTAGAGGTTGGAGCCGCCATTCGCAAGTCTGGGCTACCACGCAGCGAATTGTTTGTGACCACCAAAATTTGGAACGATCGGCAGGGCTACGCTTCGTCGCTCGAGGCAATCGATGAGTCGCTGGAGAAACTCAACATCGATTACATCGACATGCTTCTCATTCACTGGCCGGTCCCAAAACAGGACAGATACCTAGAAACTTGGAGGGCGTTTGAAGAAGCGTTGGCCTCCGGAAGAGTCAAAGGTATTGGCGTTTCAAACTTCGAGCCAGAGCACCTTGAACGCCTGCTGGCAAATTCCCAGATAACTCCTGCTCTTAACCAGGTAGAACTCCACCCAGGCCTCCAGCAGAGTGCCGTGCGAGGCTTTGGCATTAAGCACGGCATTGCAACCGAGGCCTGGTCTCCGCTGGCTCGGGGTCGCTTCTCGGAGAACCCAACCCTCATTGCCATCGCTGGTAAGCACGGTAAGTCTGTCACTCAGGTAATCATTCGCTGGCACATTCAACTTGGAAACCTTGTGATTCCAAAGACCTCAAACCCAGACCGACTGGTTGAAAACATCGATGTGTTTGATTTTGAACTTGACGCCTCGGACATGGAAAAAATTGCGGGTCTGGATTCAAACCTCAGAACAGGCTTTCACCCCAACGAGTTTTAGGGAGAACAAATGCGGGTATTGATTTCAGGCGCGAGTGGGCTGGTTGGCACCGAGGTTGCTCGGCAACTAGCTGAGCGCGGTGACCAGGCCATTCGGCTCGTGCGACGCCCAGCTAGGTCGGCAGACGAGATTGAATGGAACCCCGCTACCGGAACCCTCGACTCGGGTGTCATGGAGACCATTGATGCGGTGGTCAACATGGCCGGGGCCACAACAGGGAAACTCCCCTGGACCAAGGCGTACAAGCTGGAAATTGTTGGTTCTCGCCTTGATTCAACCCGCACGCTGGTGAATGCAATAAACGCGGCAACCAAAAAACCCAAGGTTCTGGTCTCGGGTTCGGCAAGTGGCTATTACGGCGATACCGGAAATCAAGTTCTGAACGAAACCGACCCCAAGGGCACTGGGTTTCTTGCGGATCTTGCAGCCCAATGGGAAGCCGAAGCCAAGAAGGTTGATCCTTCGGTGCGTCTGGTACTGGCTCGAACCACCATGGTACTCTCGCGCAAACTTGGTGCTTTAGGCAGGCTTCTTCCAATTCTTAAACTGGGTGTTGGCGGGCCGCTGGGCAACGGCAAGCAATGGTGGGCGTGGATTTCTGTTCAAGACGAAGCAGGGGCAATTCTGCACCTGATAGATCACGCCACCGCAAACGGACCTTTCAACCTGACTGCTCCGGAACCGGCCACGTGCCGCCAGTTAGTTGACGCATTGGGAAAAGCCTTGAACCGGCCCACACTGATTCCGGTTCCTGAGTTTGCCCTTCGCCTGGCCTTTGGTGAGGGTGCCGACGAGTTACTACTTTGCAGCCAAAACATGAGCGCCACAAAACTTCTCGAATCGGGTTACGTGTTCAGGCATCCGACTTTGAAGTCGGCAGCCGAATGGGTAGTCGGAAAAGACTAAAAAAATCCCGCCTCCTCGTTGTCAAGGGGCGGGATTTTTATTATTAGAAACTACTTTGCAGCTGGCTTCTTGGCGGCAGGCTTGGCTGCTGACTTAGCGGCAGGCTTAGCGGCAGGCTTAGCGGCGGTCTTAGCTGCAGGCTTTGCAGCTGGCTTAGCAGCTGGCTTAGCGGCGGTCTTAGCTGCAGGCTTAGCAGCAGGCTTCGCAGCAGTCTTAGCAGCAGGCTTCGCAGCGGTCTTAGCTGCTGGCTTAGCGGCAGTCTTGGCTGCTGGCTTCGCAGCAGCCGCCTTGGTTACCTTGGCAGCGCCAGCCTTGGCGCCGGCCTGGGTGGCCTTGCTAGCAGTCTTGGTTGCCGCGACAACCTTCTTCTCAACAACCTTGGCGCCGGCGGTTACCGCCTTCTCGGCCTTGACCGCACCGGTGGCAACTGCCTTCTTGCCGTCCTCGACTACCTCGGCAGCAAGCTCCTTGACGTCTTCGACAATTGCGCTGGTGGCCTTAACCACGGCAGGCGCGTTCTTCTTGAAAATATTTTTTACGCGTGAAACTAGTGACATTTGATCTCCTGAATTTGGTGTGTGCCCCGTTAAAAGCTTGGCTTTAGAATACCTCAGCCAGCGTTTCTTCTGCGTTTCATAATGAGGTCGAGGTCCTTGCCCTCAACGCTGATCACTGGCTTGGGAAGCTCAGAAACTTTTGCCAAAACCACGTTTTCAAGGGTTCCGTTTTTCTGCAACGGAGCCGGAACCGCCACCGGTACCCACGCGTTTGGGTTGGCCTTGGCGCTTGACTGGGGCGGCGCTACATCGATGTTGACAGCCAGCGACCTTGCAACAAATGCAGTTGAGCGTTGGCTCTTCATGCTCACCAGCAACCGCTCGTAGGCCAAGGTAGCTGCTCTATTGGCAAACGCCAGACCTACGCAACCACCCAACGACCCAAGAGCAACTGGCCAGAACTCCTCAAAGTTCAGCGACGCAAAAATCATGCCAGCCAAGCCTGCCAAAATCAGCAACTTGCAGATGCGACGCAGCAACTGCAGTTGAAAACTTCGCTGAGCAATCGATGCAATGTTGGTCGTACCAGTGGACTTCGCAACTTTTACGCTGGCCTTTACCTGGCGGCGTTGACGGTTCTCAACGCGCACACTTTGATTTCGCGTGAACCAAGATGGAATGAACACTCCCACCCAAACTAGGGCAATCACCGAGACCAAAAGGCCACTCAGCGCGGATAAGTTCATACCTCAAAGATATGAGTGAAACAGCTAGAGTCGGCTGATTTAATTCGGCGTGTTTAATCCGGAAGAACGGGTGGGTATTTCAAAGCAGGTACTTGCCCCAGCAACCATCGGTTCAGAACCCCGCTTTCAACTTCCTCGTGCGTAAGCGCGAAAACGTAGTGGTCACGCCAGGCCCCGTTAATGTGAATGTAACGCTGCTTGAGTCCCTCATATCGGAAGCCAAGCTTCTGCACGACTCTGAGACTGGCGGCGTTTTCGGGGCGAATATCAATCTCCACCCTGTGCAACCCAACCGCGTTGAAGAGGTAGTCGGTCACCAGTGCAACCGAGGTGGGCGTGACACCCTTGCCCGCTACCTCTGGGACTACCCAGTAACCAATGACTGCGCTGGAAACCGAACCGTAAAGAATGTTCGCAACGTTAAGCTGGCCAACCAGCTTGCCCTGATACTCAATCACAAACGGCATTCCAGACTTGTCATCCAGAGACCGCAACAGACCCCGGATCATTCCTCGAATGTCGAAGGTGTTAGCACCGTGAGGGTTGGTTGCCTCCCAAGTTCGCAGCCAGGCACGGTTGCCCAAAATCGCTTGCTCTACTGCCTTCGAATCTTTCATTCGAATGAGTCGTAACTTCACGTCGTTGTGGGTTAGGGCAAAAGAGGTAAGCACAATGACAAAATTAGCGGTATGGAATCTCAGAATCCCCAAAACGACAAAAACCAACTGCGTCAAAAAATCAGTGCGGCGCGGCCACAGCTTCGATCAAACCCCGGACTCGCAGAATCTTTGAGTCAAAACCTGATTCAGCTGGTGACAGAGCTTGGGGTTTTCAGCGTGGCCGCTCACCTACCATTTGGTGCAGAACCCGACATCGCAGGATTCATTAAGCACTGTCAGGACCAGGGTATTGACCTAATCATGCCCAGAAGCAACGATGACGGCAGCCTCAGTTGGTTCCTATGGTGGGGCGATACCGTTCCAGGCATTTTTGGCTTCAACGAACCGGTTGGTGAAACCGCTAACCTCACCGACGCCCAGCTAATTGTGATTCCAGCTCTCGCGGCTGACCGAAACGGCAACCGCTTGGGCAAGGGCAAAGGTTTCTACGATCGCGCGCTGGCTGCCGTGAACGAGCACCAGATTCCAGTCGCAGCGGTTGTTTACCAAGAGGAAGTTCTGGATACTCTTCCAACCGAAACCCACGACCACCCTGTTGACTTTGTGGTCACACCGCAGGAAATAATTCGGATTAGTTAGCGCTGCGACTCGGTTAAAATCGTCAAAGACCATCCTTTACGGGCTTCACACAACGGAGACACTCAGTGCCAACCTACGACTACAAGTGCAAAAATTGCGAGCACACCTTTGAGATTGTGCAGTCGTTCAACGATGCCGCTCTCACAGAATGCCCCGAGTGCAAGGGTGAACTGAGAAAAATATTCGGCCAGGTGGGGGTAACCTTCAAAGGCTCGGGGTTCTACCGAACTGATTCGGCATCCACCGCAAAACCCAGCGCGTCAAGCTCTAAATCCGAATAGCCCAGAATCCGCGCGCCTGTAAACCAGCTAACCCCAGTGTGGCGGCTTATCCTGACGTAGCCTCTGATCATTGGAATCGGGGGTCTCGCCCCACGCCATGTCTGTGTCTTCAAAGGCTCGGTCGTCAATCTCAAATAGGGGCTGAGCGCGGTCATAAACCTTCAGTCCAAGAGACTCAGCGATGTTTCGTGCCACCTGTTCCGGGTTGCTGAACAGGTCAAAACTGTAAACCCGCTGGTACTGCCAACCCAGGCTTCTAAGGGTGGCAGGTCTAATACGTAATTTCTCACGGTAGCTTGCGCCAACCAGAGACCAATCCGGTTCCACAATCAAGGCTTTGTTTCCGTAGCTGGCAACCAGTCCAATGCGCTGGCCGTATCCCGCCTTTACCGTGGCGCCCAGTTTTCGAAGCCGCTTGGCAAGATCAAGCAGCATTGGGTCCGGATCAAGCTGCGTCTCCTGCACCTCAACCGACACTGCAGCGGCTAGCAGGTCCGCAAGGTAACTCACACCAGGTATGACGCGTTCGGTACCCAGCTGGGCCGCGGTAAAACAAGTCACCACCGAGATGTGCTTGCGAGCGCTGACAAGCAAGTTCGCAAGCGCCCTGCGACCATCGGGGCTGGTAAGTTGCCCAAGATTCACGCCCAGTTCGCCCTTGGCATTGAGGCCAAAGCCCACAGAGAAAATAACGCGGTCGGCGCTTCGGTGTGCCAGGTCTGAGATCGCGGCGACTTCGAATTTCTCAAGTCCATGCGAGTCAAAGAAAGCGGCCAAGTGCGTCCTAGATTTGAGTCCGTTTCTAACCTCGGTCTTGATTCGCTCTGCGTGGACCGAAGATGCGCTCGCAACCAAAAGCGACTCTTCTGGGTTCCACAGTGCGTGGTTGAAAATTAGGTCCACGGTTTTAGCTAGTTCGGCGTCTGGGCTTTCAGATGCAGCGTCACTAGTAGCGGTAACTCCGGTTCCACTCACTATCAACTCGTGCGTAACCTTGGTGTGACCAAAATAGTCATCAAGGCTTGGCTCAAACTCGATTCGGTTTTGGTAAAACTCGCGGTTTATGAGTGTGCCAAGAATCTGTCCATTTGGTCTGTAGCTGCGCCTCAGGACTTCCGCGCCAAAGACATTACGTACCGCGTTATAAACAGATTGGCTTTGAATTTCACGGCCAATGGGGATCTCTCTTGCCTCGACTTCAAAACCTGTTGGATTCGCAATTGCGTCATCTCCAAATGCAATGACCTGGTTGGCTCGCATTAGGGCAGAAAGGTTTTCTGCAACCGTTGAACCGGCTGCATCTAGCACAAGGACAACGTCAAATTTGGACGATTTTGAGAAGACAGGTACCTCGTAAGGAGATACTGCAAAAACAGTGGTCAGGTGAGAAATTAGGTCAGGAGCTGCGGCAATCACTTGCGGCAACGACGCGTCACCGGCTCGCAGAATAGCCTTCAGTGCGCCCGCCTGGTCAGCATGGTCTCCAAGACCCGCGCGCCATCTCGAAGCGAATTTGGCGGCCACCTCAGTTGAGCCATCTGCAACTGCCTGGGCATCGAGTTCAGCGAACCTCTGCTCAAGCACACTAATTTGGTCTCCGCTCAGCGCCAACAGAAGCGTATTTTTCCCAACCAGAATTTCAAGAGCCGATTGCCACCAGGCGAGCTCCAACTCAAGTCCAATGTTCTCTCTCGCAACGTGCAGTCTTGCAAAATCACGCATCACAGAGCCAAGCCCAAGGTCACGCAGTTCCTTGGCAACCATGGCCCTGGCACCAAGATTCTCAAGCGCACCAGTGTCATTGCAGAGCGATTCAAGCTTGGCCTCTAGTTTGGCCAGAGGTAGCTTAGCCAGGGGCTCTTCCTGGGATTCGGAATCTAGATGCTGTTGAAGGTTCTCAAGATCAGAACTCAGCGCTTGAAACGAAATCAACGCGTCATTTATCCCGGTCGGAACCATTGGTGGTTTTAGCCCCGTGGTGAGAAGGTGCCAGGATTCCCGCTGCTCTTCAATTGCTCGAAGTGCCGTATTGAGGTCTGCTACATGCATGCCAGGTCGAACAAATTCCTTGGCTAACTTGCGAAGCTTACGCCTGGTGCCGCCAGACATTTCGCCTTTCACCTTTCGGTTAGCGGTCGCTGTTATCAAATCTCCCAAAGGCCGGTCGAAGACATCGGGGGTGAACTTGTCAAGGCTCTCGCGAATGCCCACAAACAGACGCAGGTAGGAGTTCCAATCGGCAATTGATCGTGCAGGTTTAAACTCGGCACTGGAAATGAACTCTTCAAGTTTTTTGGCAAGAGTTGGGTAAGTTTCAGCCCTGAGTCGATTGGCCACCGCTATTGCTTGTGTCACTTCTTCCGGGGTCTCAAATCGAGCTTGGAACCAGGCGCTGTCCTGAGGCCCAAACTTGAATTCGCCTAGGTCCCAGGCCTGCTGAAGAAGTCGAACGGCCGCCGTCCTATCGGCGTTTTCAAGAAGCTTTTCCTTTGAAATTCGAGCTTCGGTGACAGGTGGGTGCGGAAGAGCACTCAGCTCTGCAAGTCGCCTGAGAATCTGTTGAACCGAAACCCCAAGCGTGTTGTCAAGCCGGTGCAAAGCTTCAAAGTAGGCATCAATCTCAGCTCGAATCCCTACCAACGAGGCTTCAGCCGAGGGCTCGAGGTTCGTGGTTGCTTTTTCGTTTCTCGAGATTGCCGAAATCAGATCAAGCCAGGCAAAGTGTCCACGAGCAACCAAGCCGGGCAGCCCAATGTGCGACATGCGATCCGCAAGCTCGTCAAGGGTTTGCCTACGCGGAGCTACAACCAAAACCCGTTTGTCCATGGCCGCCAGGTTTGCCACAGTGCTAGCAACGGTCTGCAAATAGCCGCATCCGGGCAAGGTTTCAACCGCGAAACTATGCCCCGCCATGGCTCGTGACACTATGTGATCCTGTGCGGAATCCGTGTCAGTTACCGAAATGGGCGTAGGTAGAGTTGCATCCACTCCCTGGGATACAGGCTCACCTGCAGCAATCAGTCGGAGCAAATCGTTGGGATCGTTGCCAACGTCAGCTCTCAGCAGCGTTGGAACGTTGGTGAAGTTACCCACAACCAAGATTCGCTTCAGGTCAAGTCGCCCCTGGGACCCAACCAGATTGGTCAGATAGTCGAGGCTTGAAATGGGAACCAGGTCCCCACCCTGTTGCAAAGTGCCAAGTAACTGAGACTCGTCCAAATGCACGCCATAACAGGTTTCAAGCGCCAGTTTCAGTGCGGGATTGACCTGCGGTGTACCAACCATCGACAGTTCAAAGTCATCGCCTTTGGACAGCAGATGAACTCGCCAAAGAAAAACTGGCAGTCGAAGGTCAAAGCCGTCGGCGACCATGGATACCAGACCACCGACAAGGTACGAGCTTTCAACGCCAAAATTTTTGAGAAGAGTTTCGGATTTCGAACGAATCCTCTTGGCAGCATTTAGAGCCCGAGAATAGGCAAGCGGGTCTCGCACCAGATTGGAGAGGCTTGCAGCTCTGCTCGAAACGAACTGGGCTAAACCCCCAGGATGGGCGCGTTCCAAGTCGATTTGCCCGAAGGTGTCTGGCTCAAAGTTTTGAAGCGGATTGCTAACACCAATTGCCGCAATCTCGTCTAGCCAAGCATCCCAGCTTGCCCGCCAACTACCTGGCTGGTTAAGGGTCGAGTCCATCACAGTTCAACCCTACTTTTACAGTTCCCCGTTGCCCCGAATCTGGAGTCCGTGTTGATTAGACGGCAGGTAAACTTGAGGCTTGGGTTGGTTGCAAAATCAACTTCCGGCTCCGTAGCTCAGTGGATAGAGCAGTGGTTTCCTAAACCATGTGTCGTAGGTTCGATTCCTATCGGGGCCACCCTGGTGGCGCCGATTCTCAAGTTCCCCGCACACGGAAACTCACATAACTTGTGAGTTTCGGCCACAAAATCTTTAGGCGGCGGCCAGGTATCCATCCCACTCGGGCTCAAGCCGCTCCGCACCGCGAACCGACCAGGCTGAACCAGTTGGCATCTTTGGCGCAAACGACAGGCTCCAGCCCATCTCAGCCAAAGTCTTATCGCTCTTAGCGTTGTTGCACTTCAAGCAACTGGCCACCAGATTTTCCCAGGTGTCCTGCCCTCCTCGTGACTTTGGTTGAACGTGATCGATTGTGTTGGCAAACCGTCCGCAATACGCACAGTGATGATTGTCGCGCCGGAGCACACCGCGACGGCTCACCGGAATCAAGCGGGACCCGGGAATCCTCACGTACCTGGAGAGCAAAATAACCGAGGGCAACTCATATTCGCTAGTCGCACTGTGTACCAGCTGATTTTCAGCCGGCTGCAGAACGGTGGCCTTGTTGTTGAGCACCAGTATTAGTGCTCGTTTAAAAGAAACCACCCCGAGTGGTTCATAACCCGCATTGAGAACCAAGGTTCGCATTATCTGTTCCTTTCGAAGCCGCCCAAATGGCAAATGGGTTTTCGTTTGGAACCAGCACCCGCACAAACAAAAAACGCGCTGTCAAAACTGACAGCGCGCTAGTTAGTGGATTGCCCGGGTTGGCAGAAATGACGGCGTTGAGCTCTGTGCGTGGTGGGCACAACTCTCAAACTCATAACTACCTCGCAGGACAACAAAGCAATGGTTCCTGTGCCAAGGCTAAGCCCGTGGTTAGAAAGTAGAGTTGCGAAACGCCAAACTCCAGGTAACGATTTGGAACGGTTACTTGGTACCGAGCCTTATGAAGAACACGTTTGGGGTAAAGATTGGGGCCAGCTTTACGGTGTCGCCGGTACGAGGTGCGTGGTAGAAGTTGCCATTACCCGCGTAGATGCCATCGTGGCTTAGGTCGTTCATGATCACAATGTCTCCCGGGCGGGCATCTTCGCGACGAATCTTGATGCCAAAGCGCGACTGACCGATAACGGTGTGAGGAAGGTCATAACCGAACTGCGAGAAAACGAAACGAACGTAACCCGAACAGTCGAAGCCTGCGGGGTTTTCTCCGCCGAACACGTATGGGGTACCAACGTACTTAGCCGCGACCTTTAGGATTGTTGCCTCGTCAAGCTGGCTAAACGGCGGATTGCTCACGAAGTCAGCCGCAGTCAGACCCGAATAACTCAAGTAGCGGCTGGCGGTTTGCTGACGCAAGACCTCTGCTGCCGAGGCCGACTCGTACTTACCGCGGGCAAACTTGACAACGTTAATTTCGGCGACCGTCACATTTTGCGTCTCGGATTCGGCGGCCAGTGCAGCGGCATTTGTGGTGCCAAAGCGGGCCATAGCAGCGATGTCGGGTGGGTAGGCGTATGCCGGAAGACCCACAGTAGTGATGATGCCCGAAGCGGTGAGCATGGTGATGAAATTTCTTACGCCCGGCCGCTTTGAGAACTTGATTTTTTGACGTGACCGGACGACCGATCTTGAAGGAGAGCCAGTAATGGGGTTTACCGATTGCCCCTGAGACTCCACCTGATTTTTAGAAAGTCTCTTGGCTAGGCGCTTTGCCGCACGTGACTGGCGAGCGCGCTCAGCTTCACGAACCGAACGCCGTGAGCGCAATTCGAAAGACTCCAAGACGTTAATGTCAACGTCTGCGCGGTGTCTACCGGTGCCTTGCTGGGCCAAATCAAACCTCCGAGTTTCGGCAAGATCAACCCCCGCATCGAAACTATTCGTTCTAAAAACTCAGACTGCGGGCCTAGGAAACCATCCGAGTTCGATTGCCGAACAGGTTTGTGTTCAGCAACCTCATAAGTTTACCCCGATGCCGCCCGAAAGTCACCATTGGGTAACGAGAGGTTTCAGGAGTCTTTCAGCATTGCGGTGCCGACCACCTCATGGTCTGGCTCAGAACAACCTAAATTTCAACAAAGAGGTGTGCCGCATCGGCTTCACTCAGGCTCTCAAAGTCTGAACCCTGAGCCTGACCTATCTCAATCCGATCCTGCGCAAACCTAATGCGAACTTCGGCACCCGGGACCACACCCATGGCTTTGAGGTCGGCTAACAGCTCAACATCTACCTGCAGTGGCTCCCCAATTCGACGCAAAACAAAGACTCGGTCCAAGCCGGTTGGGTCTAGCGAGGGAATTGAAATAACCCCATCGATGAATTTCTCAGAAGAGTTCACTCCCAGAGCCTCAAGCCCTGGGATTGGGTTTCCGTAGGGTGAGGTCACAGGATTGTTGAGCATTTCTAGAATCTTGCGTTCAACCTGCTCGCTCATGACGTGTTCCCAGCGACAGGCTTCTTCGTGCACAAGTTCCCATTCAAGACCAATCACGTCGGCCAGCAAACGCTCCGCTAAGCGGTGCTTGCGCATGACTGAGACTGCCTCTTGCCGGCCCAAGTCAGTTAGCTCTAGGTGGCGATCGCCACTGACAACCACAAGTCCCAAGCGTTCCATGCGGCCTACAGTTTGAGATACGGTTGGACCACTGTGGTCAAGGCGTTCCGAGATTCTGGCACGAAGCGGAATCTGCCCCTCCTCTTCGAGTTCGAGGATTGTGCGCAAATACATTTCAGTTGTGTCGATTAGGTCGGTCACGGCAGTCCCCTCTCTCGGCGTTTGCTCAATTATGCGTGACAGCCAGGGTACGCGCCGTCAAGCCTCGGTAAACTTCTGGTATGCCTGACATCAAAATCCCCGCTAACCTTTTGCCCGAAGATGGCCGTTTCGGCTGCGGACCCTCTAGGGTACGTGCCCAACAGTTGGCGGCGTTTGCTTCCGAAGGCAGCAAGCTAATGGGCACTTCACACCGTCAGGCCCCTGTCAAGAATCTCGTTAAGCGAGTTCAAGATGGCCTCATGGAGCTCTTCCACAACCCACAGGGTTACGAAATTGTCATTGGAAACGGCGGATCTACCGCTTTCTGGGATGTCGCTGCGTTTTCCCTTGCAGACGGTAAGTCCCAGGCACTGGTGCACGGAGAGTTCGGAGCCAAATTCGCCGCAGCACTGTCGGCACCATGGCTCGAAAAGCCAACTGTGATAAACGGAACCCCCGGCTCGCGACTGGAAATGGTAGCCGAGTCCGGAGTAACCGGCTACGTCTATCCTCAAAACGAAACCTCCACGGGTGTTGTTACGCCGGTAAAGCGGGTTGCCGGAGCCGATCCCGGTGCGCTATTTTTCACCGATGCCACTTCGGCGGCGGGCGGTATCGATTTTGACCCTCTAGAAACTGACGTCTATTACTTTGCGCCCCAAAAGAACTTCGCCAGCGATGGCGGGCTCTGGTTTGCTTTGATGTCGCCTGCTGCCGTTGAACGTGCCGAGCGCGTTGCAACTAGCGGCCGATACATCCCTGAATTTTTGAGCCTCAAAACCGCCATTGACAACTCACGCCTTAACCAGACGCTGAACACTCCGGCAATCAGCACGCTGTTCCTTTTGGCAGAACAGATTGACTGGATAAACGGCCATGGCGGGCTCGCATGGGCAGATTCCAGAACCAAGGCGGCGTCAAATCACCTTTACGAATGGGCCGATGCCAGTAGTTTTGCAACCCCTTTTGTTGCTAACCCCGAGCACCGCTCGCAAGTGGTTGTGACTATCGACTTTGACGATCAGGTAGACGCAGCCGAGGTTGCCAAGGTTCTTCGTGCTAACGGCATCGTTGATACCGAGCCCTACCGCAAGCTGGGTCGCAACCAACTTAGAGTCGCCACTTTTACCGCAACTGACCTAGCCGAAGTTGAGCAGCTAACCAAGGCGATTGACTTTGTAGTTGGTGAGCTGGGCTAGTCTTTAGCCATGGTCAGGTTTTACCTAAAGGACAGCGAGCGCAAGCAAGACCCTCAACCGGTTGCGGTTAACGCCAAACTTGCTATTGGCGTAGGCATGCTGATTTGGGTAACGGCGCTACTTACGCTTCTTGTTACGTCTAAGGAACTTACGGCGGAAAAAACCGGCTGGATTGCCACTTGTATCTGCGGCCTCGTCCTGGGACTCCTGGGTTACTGGCACGTCCGTAAGCGCTGATTCCTGTTCGAGCGCTTCCTCGTTGGCCGAGTCGCTAACCTCGTCGAGTGTCTCAGCCCCGAGTTCGACTTCGGCCTCATCCTCAGTCTCTTCCTCAAGTTCAGCGGCCTCGGCGGCTTCAGCAGCCGCTTGAGCCTCAAGTTCGGCTTGTAGTGCCTTGTAATCCGCGAGCCTCTCGGACCACGGGGTCCATGCGGGCGCCAGAATAGAAGATTCAGAAGGCAGAAGGTTGATCTCTGAGAGCGAGCGCGACCCCGAATCATCGGTGAATACTGTGACCGCCCAGCGCCAGTCTGGGTATCCCTTTAGCTTGCAGGCAAAAAAGTGTGTCTGGGTGCCCGGTGAGTCCAATTCATCGATGGTCTCCAGGTAGTCGCCCACCGCACTGTCAGACTGCGCCTCGATCAGCGCAGTCCGGGCGTATTCTCGTGCTTCGGTCACGACTAGGCGTCGAGCTCTTCGGCAAGCTTGCGAAGAAGAGCCGCAACCTTTTTGCCCTTGACCGGTTCAGGGTGGTGACCGCGCTTGAGGGGTCCGCTAATGTCGTCGAGAACTCTAATTAGGTCCTCAACAATCACGGCCATTTCATCGGCTGGTTTGCGATTTAGCTTTACCAAACTTGGCGGAGCGTCAAGAACGCGAACAGATAGCGCCTGCGCGCCCTTCTTGCCATCTGCCACGCTGAATTCAACGCGGGCACCCTTGCGGACACTGGTAGTTCCTGCAGGCAAAGCACTGATGTGCAAAAACACCTGATTGCCTTCATCTGAATCAATAAAGCCGTAGCCTTTTTCCTCATCGAAGAAACGAACTTTTCCGGTAGGCATGGATCCTCTTTCGTAAAACCAACCTTTATTTTACCTGACCGAAACCTTGGATCAGGCTCGGGGTTTATTCGCAGGTATCCTAGAAGGATGGCTAAAAACTCGGAAACGGCAAAGAATCGCTTTGAAAACATCCTGGCTTACATGATTGCTGGCGTTGTCGGGGTATCGGTTTTATCCGTGCTCGCGACTCTTATTGCACTAGCCAATGGCAACAACTCGTTGCCGGCCATTCTTTACCTGCTACCCACAATTGGGCTTCCCCTTGGCTTCATCCTGGTCATAGTTCTGTTGGTGACCAGCCTTATCAGGCGCAAAAACGAAGGCAAGTAGCCTGCATGAGCGACCTGCTGCGACTTGCCAGTCAGCTGCGTTCGTCAAGTGACGCTGCTCTGGCGCAGCTGGTTATGAGGCGTCGCACCGCCAGTGCGGCTCAAGATTTCTTGGATCTTGCTCAGGCTTTGCTGCAACCAAAATCTATCGAGGCTGCGCTGGCGCGACTCAACTCTGCCGAGGTGAAATCGCTTCGGGATCTCCTTTCGGGAGTCAAAGTAAAACAGGATGAGCTAACCGATCTGATCTCACTTGGATTGGCCGACGCCAATGGGTCGGTATTTGAACCGGTCCTGAAAGTCGCCAAAGACCTGATTGTGAAGCGCTCTGACGATTCATCTGCCGAGCCCCATAGGCATGACCCCCTACCTGCATCCAATAATTCTGATCTATCACCGCTTGCGAGCATCGCAGCGTTTGAAACCATTCAGGCAATTACGGAGCTCCTACTAGATCTCGAGCAGCACCGAGTTCGGGTTGTGGGTAAAAGTGGTGTTGGCCTTCCCGATGTTAAGCGGCTTGCAAACCATCTAAGGAAACCCCAAGAGGATGCAAGACTTTGTTACGAGTTGGCGATTGCGCTTCAGTTGCTCGCTAGCCACCTAGATTCATGGCAGTTGACGCCGCTGTCTCAAGAGTGGATTACCTCATCGGTGTCCAACCGCTGGGTCCTAGCAACGCGATATTGGCTGGTATCCCTGGGAGAAAAGAGTCAATTTCAACTAGGCAAACTCCTACAAGGAGAATCACCAATTAATCTCAGGACCACCCTTGCGCAAATGTACCCGCTGGCCGATAAGTCGGTAGGCGGTCACATGGTTTCGCTAGCAGCTCAGGCCGAGGCCCTTGGCCTGAGCGTTCATTCTCAAGCCAGCCCGCTACTCAAACTGGTCTTGAATGGGGACTGGGCTAACGCAGTTGATGAGCTAGAGGTAAATCTGCCGGCAACCCAAGAATCAATCATTGTTCAGGCCGACCTGAGCCTCATTACACCTGGCCCGTTGCCCACCAAGACCGAACTGCTACTCAGAACTTTTGCCCAGGTAGAACAGGTTTCGGTTGCCTCGATGTATCGCCTGTCGGCACTTAGTCTTAGCCACGGACTCGAGTGCGGTCTCACCGCCGAGGAAATCACCAAAACTCTGGTCGACCTGAGTAAAAAACCCCTTCCCCAGCCGGTTGAGTACCTCATTGCCGAGGCTAAAACCCGATTTGGGCGCCTAACGTTGGTTGAAGCCATCGGGGCAGAAGCGAAATGTTTGGTGAAATCCCCTGATGGTCTCTTGCTCACTGAGATTTTGAATGACGTCAGGTTGAAGCCCTTTGCACTTTATCCATTTAGCGCTGGGGCGCTGGCTAGCCGGTTCGACAGCAATGTGTTGTACTTTGGGCTTCGAGAGCTGGGTTACGTGCCAATTCGGATCGATCAGGACGGTCGGGTGATCTCTCCGCGAACGGCCTTGGAAATTGCTCCGGATGCTCCCAAGCTGGACCTAGAAAAGGGCATAGTCAAGCGACTTCGAGATGCCGACGAACGAATCGGCTCGGAGCCAGATGACAGCGATTTACTTCGTCAAATTCAACTGGCAGTCAAAAATAAGAGCCCGCTGCACGTGACGCTCACCGCAAGAGACGGCACCGAGGTCAGTTTTGAAGTGTTGCCTACTTCCTTGGCAAACGGCAGGCTTCGAGGTTTGGATCGAAAAGCCGATATTGAACGAACCCTGCCACTGGATCGAATAATTCGGGTTGGCTTCTAGGTTGCCCGTCACACCAAAGGAATAGGCTAAAACGTATGTCTGCGGGACCACTGATTGTTCAAAGCGACAAAACCGCGCTTCTAGAAGTCGACCATCCAGAGGCCGAAAACGCCCGCCATGATCTGGCGATTTTCGCCGAGTTGGAGCGAGCGCCCGAGCACATTCACACCTATCGGATTAGCCGGCTGGGACTGTGGAACGCGCGCGCAGCGGGGCACGATTCAGATTTCGTTCTTGGCGTGCTAGATCGCTACTCTAAGTTTCCCGTGCCGGCCGGAGTGCGGGTAGACATCGCGGACACCATGAGCCGCTACGGCCGATTGACCATAGAGCGAGACGACTCTGGTCAGCTCATTCTCAAGTCGGATTCCACCGCGATTCTCACCGAAGCTTCTCGGCAGCGAAAGATTGCCGAGCTGCTGGAGGGCCCTGCGGGAACTAACGCGTTTTTCATTCGGCCATTTGCAAGGGGTCAGGTCAAGCAGGAGCTCCTAAAACTTGGTTGGCCCGCCGAGGACTTTGCTGGCTATACCCCGGGCACGCCTCACAGCATTAACCTCGATGAATCGGGCTGGGGCATGCGCGATTACCAGCGCCAAGCGGTGGACAAGTTCTGGGAGGGTGGCAGCGGAGTTGTAGTCCTCCCCTGCGGTGCAGGCAAAACCATCGTTGGTGCTGCAGCAATGTCGGTGGCTAAAACCAACACCTTGATTCTGGTCACCAACACTGTGAGCGCGAGACAGTGGAAATCGGAGCTGATAAAACGCACGAGCCTTACCGAGGATGAAATTGGCGAGTACTCGGGCTCGAATAAAGAGATCAAACCTGTGACAATCGCCACGTACCAGATCCTCACCACAAAGCGAAAGAGCGAGTTTGCCCATTTGGCGCTCCTCGATGCAAACGACTGGGGTCTTGTGGTTTATGACGAGGTGCACCTGCTGCCAGCACCTATTTTCAAGATGACAGCCGACCTTCAAGCGCGTCGGCGTTTGGGGTTGACCGCGACGCTGGTTCGCGAGGATGGCAAAGAAGGCGACGTTTTTTCGCTCATCGGACCCAAGAGATTTGATGCGCCATGGAAAGACATTGAGGCGCAGGGTTACATAGCCCCTGCCCAATGCTTCGAAGTTCGAGTAGACCTTCCGGAATCCGAGAGATTCGAATACGCCATAGCCAACCAGGACGAACGCTATCGGATCGCGGCGACCTCGCCGGTGAAGATTTCCGTGATCTCTAAGTTGCTCGAACGGCACTTGGGTGAACCTACCTTGATCATTGGCCAATACCTGGACCAGATTGACACCGTGGCCACTGCGTTGGGTGTTCCCAAGATCACTGGCGACACAGCCATCGAGGAAAGAGAACGCTTGTTTGAGGAGTTCCGCCAAGGCACAACTCCCACGCTTGTGGTTTCCAAGGTTGCTAACTTCTCCGTGGATCTTCCCGAGGCCTCTGTTGCAATACAGATTTCGGGTTCGTTTGGAAGTCGACAGGAGGAGGCGCAGCGATTAGGCCGCCTGTTGCGACCAAAGGCAGATGGTCGTTCCGCAAGCTTTTATACCCTGATCTCGCGCGACACCGTGGATCAAGATTTTGCTCAAAATCGTCAGCGTTTTCTTGCGGAGCAGGGCTATAGCTACCAGATTCTGGACGCTACTCACCTTTAGGATTTTCACAAACTACGCACAATTTATTCTCAGAAACCTCACAGGTAACGCTGGGAAAGTAATGTCATGGAAAACATCAAGGTGCTCATTGTCGACGACGAACCTAACATTCGCGACCTGCTCTCAACCAGCCTTCGCTTTGCCGGTTTCAGCACCCATGCGGTGGCCAACGGTGCAGACGCCGTAGCCGCGGCGGAAAAAGCCGACCCCGACATTATTTTGCTAGACGTCATGCTTCCCGACATGAACGGGTTCAGCGTCACCAAGAAGATTCGCTCAATGGGAATCACCGCACCGGTGCTATTTCTAACCGCGCGAGACGAGACCGAAGACAAGGTAACTGGGCTCACAGTTGGCGGCGACGACTACATGACCAAGCCTTTCAGCCTCGATGAAATCGTGGCCAGGATCAACGCGATACTCAGGCGCACCAAACAGGCCGCTCAGGAAGAAGCAATCCTCGAAGTTGGCGAGATTCGCATTAACCAGGATGCTCACGAGGTGTTTGTGAACGGCGAGTTGGTGGACTTGAGCCCGACCGAGTACAAACTGCTTCGCTTCCTCATGAGCAACGCGAACCGAGTACTTAGCAAAGATCAGATTCTTGACCATGTTTGGGAATACGACTTCGGCGGTGAACAGGGAATTGTTGAGTCGTACGTGTCGTACTTGCGGAAAAAGCTGGACCCACTCACAACCGCTCCCCTGATTCACACCAAGCGTGGCGTCGGCTACATGTACCGCTCACCAAAGACGATTAAGTAGTGAAGCTAAAGCCAAGCCGGATATGGGAGCGAATTTCGCTCCGCGCCAAACTGACTAGCCTGTCGGTGGCGCTAATTGGGCTTCTGCTCGCTGTATCAAGCGCTGGCACAATGGCACTGCTTAGCACGTACCTTCAGCAAAATCTTGACACCATGCTCACGTCATCGGCCGCTGCGTTGTCACACGAAGACCCCACCATGCTCGAGGATCGCCTTGCAACTAGGCAGGTTCAACTACCCCGCCTACCCAGTGATTACTACATAGCCTTTCTAGACCAAAACGGAAACCTCCTAATCGGGCTGGTTTCGTCAACACGAAGCGATCAGGATGTTCCGAACCTCACGGGTTTTAGCTCGGCTTATGTAGCTAGCATGCACGGAGTTCCATTTGAGGCAACTAGCGGTTCAGCTCTCAAAAAGGGTCCGCTAAAGTCCTGGCGAATTGTTGCAGTGCCACTAACCGCCACCCCTGGAACCCTGGTGGTGGCGCTGCCCACGTCTAGCAACAGCGCATTGTTGAACCAGTATCGCGACATCGGGGCTGGATTTGGTATTTTGCTTCTCACCTTTAGCTCGTTGGCCATGTGGTTTACCATCACGGGAGCTCTGAAGCCGCTTAATGAAGTCGAGAGAATATCGGGTGCGGTAGCGTCGGGTGACATTTCTCAGCGACTGCTGGCACGGCCCGGTGACACCGAAATGTCCCGCCTGAATAACTCTCTGAACACCATGCTGAACAGCATCGAAAGCGCCATGAATTCGCGCAACAAAACTCTAGAGCGCATGCGCCGATTTGTTGCAGATGCCAGCCACGAATTGAGAACTCCTCTGGTTTCGGTCAGGGGTTACGCCGAGCTTTACCGCATGGGCGCGCTCAAAACCAAAGAACAACTCTCAGAGGCCATGGGGCGAATAGAAGCCGAAGCGATCCGCATGTCCGATCTAGTGGAATCCCTGCTAGCTCTCGCGCGGCTAGACGAATCAAACAAGCCAACCAAAGTACCCGTTGAGCTTGTCGGTCTGGCTAGGATCGCCGCCCAGGATGCATCGGTAGCCGACGCCAAGCGAACCATTCAACTTGTAGACCTAGCAGGAAACAAACTCCCCGATGGCTTCGAGCTCACGGTTCACGCCGACGCTGGCCAGCTCCGACAGGTGCTCACTAATCTGCTGGCTAATGCCAGCCGCTTCTCTCCAAAGGGCAAGGAAATTGAGGTTGCACTTGGGCAAAGCGAGTCCTACTCCATTTTCGAGGTTCGAGACCACGGAGAAGGAATTCCGCCCGAGTTGCGAAGCAAAGTGTTTGAGCGATTCTTTAGGGCAGACAACTCTCGAAACCGGGAAACCGGCGGGTCGGGACTTGGGCTTTCGATTGTCGCCACAATCGTGGATCGCCACGATGGAACCATTGAGGCCCTCGAAACCCCAGGTGGTGGAGCCACTTTTAGGGTGACACTTCCGCGCCTAGAGTCCTGATTTCCACCAGCCGGAGTCGGTGAGTATTTCTCCACCGATTCTTTTGCAAACGACAAAACGATTTATGCGCAGCGAGAGCATTTTCTAATCAAAACGAAAGGTTAGAAATGACAAGATTCCTCGTAGACAGCGAACAAGTCTTGGCCGCCAACGGCATGGTTCAAAGCACAATCACCAGACTTCAAAATGACGTCGATGCCCTTCACAGTCAGTTGATAGGACTCAACAGCTCTTGGCAGGGACAAGCCGCAAATAGTTTTCAAGAGCTCGCGGCTAGGTGGCGCACCACAGCAACTTTGGTTCAGAATCAGCTTTCAGAACTTGGCCAGGCGCTCACGCTAGCGGCCAATCAATACGCAGAAATCGAGGCCGCTAATCAGAGGCTTTTCCTGGGGTAACTTCCGGCAAAATAAAAGTGGGCACCCAATCTGGGTGCCCACTTTTGTTGTATTGAACTAGAAGTCCATGCCTCCGCCTGGAGCAGCTGGGGCAGCCGCAGCCGGCTCTGGCTTCTCGGCGACAACTGCCTCGGTGGTCAAGAACAGACCCGCAATGGAAGCCGCGTTCTGAAGTGCCGAGCGAGTTACCTTGACTGGGTCATTAATACCAGCGGCCAGCATATCAACGTACTCTCCGGTAGCTGCGTTTAGACCGTGTCCAGATGGCAGGTTTGCAACCTTCTCGGCTACAACACCAGGCTCAAGACCTGCGTTTACAGCAATCTGCTTTAGTGGCGCAGAAATTGCTACCTTGACAATGTTGGCTCCAGTGGCCTCGTCACCGACAAGCTGAAGCTTCTCGAAAGCCGACTTTCCAGCCTGGATAAGGGCAACACCACCACCGGCAACGATGCCTTCTTCAACTGCGGCCTTGGCGTTACGTACTGCATCCTCAATGCGGTGCTTGCGCTCCTTGAGCTCCACTTCGGTTGCGGCACCCGCCTTGATTACTGCTACACCGCCGGCTAGCTTAGCTAGACGCTCCTGTAGCTTCTCGCGGTCGTAGTCGCTGTCGGTTGCGTTGATCTCGCGGCGGATCTGCTCAACGCGTCCGGCAATCTGTGCAGCGTCACCAGCACCTTCGACAATGGTTGTTTCATCCTTGGTTACCACGATCTTGCGAGCGCGACCAAGTAGGTCCAGGGTGGTGTTCTCCAGCTTCAGACCAACCTCTTCAGAGATGACCTGACCACCGGTGAGAATAGCGATGTCCTGAAGCATTGCCTTGCGGCGGTCACCAAAGCCAGGTGCTTTGACCGCAACAGCCTTGAAGATGCCGCGAATCTTGTTGACGATTAGGGTGGCTAGTGCCTCGCCCTCAATGTCTTCGGCAATAATCAGCATTGGCTTGCCGGCCTGAATAACGCGCTCAACTACTGGAAGCAAGTCCTTGATGTTCGAGATCTTGCTGTTTGCAATAAGAACGTAGGCGTCCTCTAGCACGGCTTCCTGACGTTCTGGGTCGGTCACCATGTAGGCCGAAACGTAACCCTTGTCAAAGCGCATACCCTCGGTGAGCTGAAGCTCAATACCAAAGGTGTTTGACTCTTCTACGGTTACGACACCCTCGCGTCCAACCTTGTCGATTGCCTCGGCAATGAGTTCACCGATTTGCGAGTCTCCGGCCGAGATTGAGGCGGTTGCGGCAATCTGCTCTTTGGTTTCAACAGGCTTTGCGTTGGTGAAAAGCTCTTCTGTTACTGCAACTACAGCCTTGTCGATGCCGCGCTTGAGGCTGATTGGGTCTGCACCAGCGGCCACGTTGCGAAGTCCTTCGCGCACAAGTGCCTGGGCGAGCACGGTTGCGGTGGTGGTTCCGTCGCCGGCTACGTCATCGGTCTTCTTGGCAACTTCCTTTACTAGTTCGGCACCAATGCGCTCGAATGGATCCTCTAGCTCGATTTCCTTTGCAATCGATACACCATCGTTGGTGATGGTGGGGGCGCCCCACTTCTTTTCTAGGACTACGTTACGTCCACGTGGGCCAAGGGTTACCTTCACGGTGTCGGCAAGGATGTTTAGTCCGCGCTCGAGTCCGCGACGTGCTTCTTCGTCAAAAGTGATGATTTTTGCCATTGTGGGTTTCTCCCGATTTGGATAAGTTTCCTGAAAGTTAGCACTCGGTTACTCAGAGTGCTAACTCCTTTTTAGCACTCTCAATGCGAGAGTGCAAGTGACACAAGCGCAGCGTTAAAAAAGTAATGCCCCCTCACTGAGGGGGCATTACCAAAGGAATGAGACTAGAGAACCTTTACGTTGTCTGCCTGAGGGCCCTTGTCGCCACTCTTCACGTCAAACTCAACGCGCTGGTTTTCCTTTAGTTCACGGTAGCCATCGGTCTGGATTGCGGTGAAGTGCACGAAAACATCTGCGCCGCCGTCCTGAGTGATGAATCCAAAACCCTTTTCAGAGTTGAACCACTTAACGGTTCCTTGTGCCATGTATTGCTCCTGTTACTACGGTTAGTCAACCCGGATGGATCCGAGTCGGTCGCAATAGTAACGAGACGGTGCCAAGTTATTTGCTGTCTGGGTATCCCAGCGGGAACTCAGACGTATTATTACGACTACTTGAAGTGTAGCGGTGAAGTACCCAGCGAGGGCAAGCGTTTACAAGCAAGAAACTCGCATGGTTATTGGACCGTTATATAAAATCTCACCAAAATGAGGTGCTAGCCCTTGTTTACGGTGAAATCGTTTCCAAGAACGATCGTGATTGGGTCCGGGTACGTTGCTGCAACTTTAACCTCGAAGCTACCTAGGCCCGAGACAGCTTCTTTTGCGGTGGAAACCAGCTGATCCTGGGACACGTACACAACGGTCTTCGGAAGCGTTGGCACAGGCGTGGGTTGCCCTGCAGGAACTGCAGGTGCGCTTGGGTCAGTTGGAACAATCAGGTTAGCGGCAGACTGAACATTCCAACCCGCGTCCGCCAGCTGAATTGCCACTTTCGTAGCCAAACCGTTCCGGTTGCTGGCATCGAGGACTGTGACTCCCAAGCCCGAAGCTTTGAATTTGTCAAGATCGTGGTTGTTCGCCTGAGCCACGCCAGTACCCCCAGAAAGCTGCGAGTTGAGGGCTGTCAAAGATAAACCAGCGATTCCGGCGGATGAAATGACGGCAGCGGAAAGCGCGTAGCCCAGAAATGACAAAAACCTTGCTCGGCTGGTTCGAGGTTGACGATGCCGACCCCCCGGAGCCGAAACAAGATCGAACTCGTCGATCGGGAACTTTTCTGCCACTTTGCCTACTTATTAGAGTTTGATTGCCAAAAGAATCGGCAGACTTTTAATATTAGACACTCACCGCTCAGGGGAACCAATGGACTATCCCGTAAAGAAGACAGAAGAACAGTGGCAGCAGGAGCTCACCGAGTTTGAGTATTTCGTGCTTCGCCAAGCCGGAACCGAGCGCGCCTACACCGGCGAGCTGCTAGAGGAGAACCGAGTTGGCACGTTCAGATGCAAGGGTTGCGGGGCGGAACTCTTTAAGAGTGAAACCAAGTTCGACTCGCACTGTGGCTGGCCGAGCTTCTACCAACCCAAAGCCGAGGACGCCGTAGAGCTCATTGAAGACCGTAGCCACGGAATGGTTAGGACCGAAGTCCGTTGCTCAAACTGCGGTTGCCACCTGGGGCACGTATTTGAAGACGCTCCGCAAACTCCTACCGGCGACAGATTCTGCATCAACTCGGTGAGCATCACCTTTGAGGAAGATTAGTTAGGCAAGGACTTTGGCCACGGCTTCATCGGTGGTCATGATGGTGGCAAACTCGCCATCCAGATTCACCGCTGTTACTCGACTTAGCTCCTCGGCGCTAACGGTCTGGCCGCTAACGGTCTTTGCAAACGTGTGGGTTGCATCCAGTACGAACCAGACGTCGTAGCCAAGATTTCCACCCATTCGAGCGGTAGTTTCGCAGCACATGTTCGTTTGGATTCCGCAAACCGCAAAGGATTCGATTTGATTTTTATCGAGCCATGCCTTGAGGTCTGGCGCTCCGTAAAAGGCGGAATTCACAGTCTTAGTTACCAGCAAGTCTGGCTCGCCGGTAATGACGTCCTTAAAGTCATTGCCGGGTTGCCCTGGTCGCAAGACCGACTCGGGTAGCACCGAGTCGTGGCGAACAAAAACAACGGGGGCATCAGCTTGGCGCCAGGCTTCAATGAGCCTTGCCACATTCGCTTCACAGTCAGGATTGTTCCTCTG
>JBJTMG010000075.1:0-16504 GCA_046063415.1 Micrococcales bacterium | reverse complement strand
GCGAAGCCAAACCGCTTCCCCACTACCAGAGCGAGAGCAAGAGCTGAAGCACCGGAAGCGATCTCGACTACTGTGCCACCTGCAAAGTCAAGCAATCCGACATCTTTGACTAGCCAGCCGCCATCAACTACTTTTCCGTTTTCAACCGTGAAATTGAATACCCAACCTGCGACTGGAAAATACACGAGAGTTGCCCAGAGCCCAGCGAAGACCATCCAGGAACCAAACTTGACTCGGTCGGCAATAGCACCTGAGATAAGGGCAACCGTGATGATTGCAAAGGTTCCCTGGAAACCCGCAAAGGCTAGTTGAGAGCCGTCACCGTTGAGCGCCAATTGGGTTATGTCGTTCACGAAAAGCTTTTGAAGGTCCACTCCAAAGATGCCGTCAACTCCAACAAAGTCACCTGAACCGCCGTTCGCAAAAGAAATCGCGTATCCGTAGGTGACCCAAAGAACCCCGATGAGACCAAGAGAGCCGAAGCTCATCATCATCATTGAGATAACGCTGGACGCCTTTACCAGACCCCCGTAGAAGAAAGCCAAGCCAGGTGTCATAAACAGCACCATGGCACTGCAGATGATTAGGAAGAATGTTGCGTCGCTATTCACGTTTATCCCTTGTATTCGAAACGCCAGAAATGTGGGGTCTCGGCTGAGACCCCACATTAGTGGCTTGTTGTTTAGTTAGAACTACCCGCGGTCCGCTCCAAAGGAGTAGGCCTCTTCACCGTGTACGACAGTGTCGATTCCCGCGATTTCGTCTTCTGCCCTAACTCGGAAACCAATGGTCTTTTCAACCAGGAAGCCAATGATTAGTGCTCCGACGAACGAGTAGAGAAGTACCGCACCTGCGCCCGCAGCCTGAGCCCAGAACTGGTGCCAGCCGTTACCGAATGCAGCTCCAACTCCGCGACCGAAGATACCGATGTATAGCGTTCCGACGATTCCACCCACCAAGTGGATGCCAACGACGTCGAGCGAGTCATCGAACCCAAAGGTGAACTTCAAGTCAACAGCAAGTGCACAGAGCGCTCCCGCAATCAGGCCGAGCAGCATTCCCCAGATTGGGTCGAGGATGGCGCAGGCTGGGGTGATAGCTACCAAACCGGCTACAACTCCAGAGGCGGCGCCAATAGAGGTTGCCTTGCCGTGCTTGAACTTCTCTACGATGATCCAACCGAGCATTGCCGCGGCAGGAGCCGAAAGGGTGTTCATGAAGGCGATAGCTGCGAAGCCGTCTGCGGCAAGCTCAGATCCGGCGTTGAAACCAAACCAGCCGAACCAAAGAAGAGCGGTTCCCAGAAGTGTCAGAGGAACGTTGTGAGGCTGCGTGATTCCTTTAGAAAAACCGAAACGCTTGCCCAAGACAATGGCTAGAGCTAGACCGGCTGCTCCGGCGTTGATGTGAACAGCAGTTCCTCCGGCAAAGTCAATTACTCCGAGGTCGTAAACGATCCAGCCACCATCGATGACCGAGCCATCCTTGCCCAGAGTGAAGTTGAACACCCAGTTGGCAACCGGGAAATAAATGAAGGTCGCCCAGAGACCGGCAAAAACCATCCAGGCACCAAATTTGGCGCGGTCGGCAATTGCACCCGAAATAAGAGCAACCGTGATGATCGCAAAGGTTGCCTGGAAGGCGACAAATGCGAGGTCGGGGTGCCCAGTAGTCATAGCAGCTGGGTCGCCGAGGGCTTGTGCCACCTGGGCGTTCAAGCCAATCGAACTCAGATCGATGCCGAACCAACCATCGATGCCATAGAACTCACCAGTTCCCTTGTTTGCAAAGGAAATGGCGTAGCCGTAAAGAACCCAAAGGACCCCAATTAGTCCCAAAGATCCAAAGCTGAGCATCATCATGCTGACAACGCTCTTGGCCTTTACCATGCCTCCGTAGAAAAATGCCAAGCCGGGGGTCATGAGCAGCACTAGCGCCGCAGCAATCAGCACGAATGCTGTGTTTCCCTGATCCATTTGTTTACCTCTCTCTAAATAAACAACGGCGCCCAAGTGACGCAACAGGAATAGTTTGCGCAGGCTCTATTTCAGGAAAGGTGCCCAAATGTTTCGCGTTTGTAAAAAAACCAGTGCCATAGTGAAGTTATGAACTTTCTAAAAGTCGAACGCAACGTGGCATTTCTGGTGTTTAGTTTTGCCATTCTGGGGTTCGCGTTACAAAATTCCGCAGGCGCGGATCTTCTGGATGCTTTCAAAACCAGTGACTTAGTAACTCCCTGGGTTGGTCTCACCGTTGAGGGCTGGGTTTTTCAAATCGGCCTTCCTGTTTTTTTCTTCTTGGTTGGCCTTGAACTCAAGCACGAGCTGACCCACGGTGCCTTCAAAAACCCAAAGGCGATAGTGGTGCCAGTTCTGGCGGCCGTTTTTGGCGTAGCTGTTCCCGCCGCTATTTACCTGGCGATTGTTGGAACCAACAGCGATGCCAGCATCGGCTGGCCTATCCCAACCGCCACTGATGTCACCTTCGCTCTAGCCGTCTTTATTTTGTTTGGTTCGCGGCTACCTAAGGCAGCCAGATCATTTCTTTTGGCCTTTGCCGTAATCGATGACGTTATCGGCATCCTCATTTTGGGCGCGCTATTTCTAGGCTCGCCCGATGTATCCCAGTTGGCTATCTCGGCAGGTTTTGCACTTGCTTACTGGATCTCGCTCAAATATCTTGAAGGTGCTCCAGCCTGGTGGTTAGCAGTGCCTTTGGCTTTACTTTGTTGGTATTTTGCTCTGAGCTCAGGGCTTCAGACAACATTGATTGGAGTGGCTCTGGCTCTTCTGGTTCCTAGCAAGCGGGTGGATGCCGCTACCAAAATCGTGCAGCCGTTCGTTGGAGGTATCGTGCTGCCTCTATTCGCTCTGTTTGCCGCTGCGATCCCGCTGGCAGCCGTGGATTTCGTCGGGAGCGCAGTATTCTGGGGTGTCCTTGCCCGTCCGGTTGGAAAGGTCATCGGGGTGTTTCTGGGAGCTTGGATCGGTACGAAACTGGTGGGAGCCGCACTTCCACTAAGCACGTACCTCAGGGTGGCCACGCTCGGTGGAGTTGGTTTTACAGTGTCACTGTTAATTGCCCAACTGAGCTTCACCATGCAGCCTGCCGATTACGCAGCAGCCGCACTAGCTACTTTGCTTGCGGCCGTAGCCTCAATGCTTGTTGGCGCTATCTCATTAGCGACTGCTAAGCGCACCTAGACGACTTACCGCTCGCAGGTATTTCTTGCGATATGCGCCGCCAATCATTTCCTCACTGAACACCGAGGTCAAGGAATGACCGGTATTCCGAATCGCTACCTGAGATTCGTATAGCCGATCCACAAGGGCAACAAACCTTAGGGCAGCCACTTGGTCGTGAAGCAGAGTTACACCTTCAAGCGCGAGGCCATCGATGCCTCTTAGCAGCTGGAGATACCTACTGGGATGAATGGTTCCCAGGTGCTTTAGCAGTGCACCAAAATCGTCGACTGCAACCTGAGCCCCCGATTCGCATTGCTCATTAACCCACTTAGTCATTTCAGACTCGGAAATCGAAGTTGGCGCGCTGTCAACTGGCCTGTGCCGGTAATCCTCGCCATCGATGGTGACAATCTGAAACTTTCCCGCCATTGCGTTGATTTCGCGCGCAAAATCTGCAGCAGCAAATCGGCCTTGGCCAAGAGCGTTAGGTGGCGTGTTCGAGGTGGCGGCGAACTTCACGCCCTTTGCCTCAAGCTCGGTCAGTAGTCGGGAGAGCATCATGGTGTCACCCGGGTCATCCAGCTCGAACTCATCGATGGCAACAAGCTGGTACTTGGATAGCTGTTTGACCGCATTTGCGAATCCCAGTACTCCAATTAGGCCGGTGTAGGCCAAGAAACTGCCAAAGACCTTTTTGCCTTTGAATTCGTGCCAAATGGCAGCCAGTAAATGCGTTTTACCCACGCCGAATCCGCCGTCAAGGTAGACCCCCGGAGTCGAGGTTACTTTTTTAGAAAAGAGTCCAGAGCCAGATCTAGCACCCCGGGCAAACTGTTCACATTGTGATACCGCCTGAGCCTGAGACGGATGCTGCGGATCGGGAATGTAGTTTCCAAACTTGGCGTTATGAAACTCGCGAGGTGGAACGAATTGAGCCAGAAGTTCTTCGGTGGAAACCGAGGGGTTGCGACCAGAAAGACTGGTTGGAGTGGTTGCTTTTATTGCCAATTATTACCTCGCTGGTAGCCGAGACGAGCTGGCTAAATTACCCTTGGAATAGAGCACTAAGTCTAACGACCGAAAGAGAAATCAAATGCCCGTAGCACACGACACCTCCGCAAGTATCGCCCAGTACGCGCACCCAGAAGCGTTGGTAACCACCGAGTGGCTGGCCGCAAACCTACACACCCCTGGTCTGGTGATTCTTGAGTCTGACGAAGATGTCCTGCTTTACGAAACCGGTCACATCCCAGGTGCGCTCAAGATCGACTGGTTCACCGAGCTAAACGACGAAGTTCTTCGTGACTACGTGGACGGCGAGGGTTTCGCAAAGCTCCTCTCTGCCCGAGGTATCAGCCGAGACACCACCGTGGTTTTGTACGGCGACAAGTCCAATTGGTGGGCTTCGTACGCACTCTGGGTATTCAAGCTGTTTGGTCACGAGGACGTGCGCCTACTAAACGGCGGACGGGACAAGTGGATCGCCGAAGGCAGGGAACTCACCAAAGATGTTCCACAGGTTACCGCCTCCAACTACCCTGTCGTCGAAAGAAATGATGCCCCTATTCGGGCCTTCCGTGATGACGTGCTCAAGCACTTTGGTAACCCGTTGATCGATGTCCGCTCTCCGCAGGAATACTCGGGAGAGCGCACTCACATGCCTGACTACCCAGAAGAGGGTGCACTGCGTGGGGGCCACATTCCTTCAGCTGCCTCTGTTCCATGGGCAAAGGCTGCAAATGATGACAAAACCTTCAAGTCTTTCGCCGAGCTTCAGTCAATTTACCTCGATGGTGCCGGACTCAAGGCTGGCGACGATGTGATCGCTTACTGCCGCATTGGTGAGCGCAGTAGTCACACCTGGTTTGTCCTCACCTATCTTCTTGGGTTCGACAAGGTGCGAAACTACGATGGCTCTTGGACTGAGTGGGGTTCTTCGGTGCGAGTGCCAATCGTAAAGGGTAGCGAACCGGGTCTGGCACCAGCTGCCGCCTAGTTTGCTAACCTCATAAGAATGAGCAGCACGCCCGAGTCCATCACAGCCCTGATTGAGGACTTTCAAGCCGTATCCGTAAAGGACCGACTGAATCTTCTATTGGAGTTTTCTGAAAATCTTCCGGACCTGCCCGCTCGGTATGCCGATCACCCTGACCTGCTCGAGCGCGTTGAAGAGTGCCAATCGCCCATTTATCTTTTCGTCGAGGTAGATGAGGCTCAGAACACGCATCTCTTTTTCACCGCACCCGCAGAAGCCCCAACAACTCGCGGATTCGCGTCTATTTTGCACGAAGCGCTAGACGGCCTGCCTGCGCAGACTGTTCTGAATGTCTCGCCAGACTTTCCCGAACAGTTAGGACTTTCAGCTGCCGTTTCGCCCCTGCGAATGAACGGAATGCGCGCCATGCTGGCCAGAATAAAGCGACAAATCAAGGAAAAGCTGGCTTGAAACTGACTTGGCTACTTCCGCAGAGGCTCGGAGTCGAAAACATTGACATCCAGGCAATCCGGGAACTATTCAGCACTACTGTTTGGCCTGAATTCGGTTTTGTAGCCAACCTAGTTGCGAATGGACAAGGCGAATTTTGGGGTTCGACCGGGTCAAGTAGAGACATAAGTAACGAAGTGGATTTGGCAGCGCTGGTTGGACTCAGACGGTCTGCCGACGGGGTTCTGGTTACCGCAACCACCGCAAGGAAGGAAAAATATCGAGGCAGCCGTAACGTTTCACTGGCAATCGTTAGTCGCAACGGTGAATTTGGCGACATTCCCGCGGTGGGCCCAAAGGAAGCTGGTCTAAAGCCAGTTGTTTTGGTGACCAGATTTCGACATTGGCTTCCTAACCGGCTTCGCTTTGCAAGACATGGAATCACGGTAATTCCACAAATTAGTTTCTCGGCCCAGTTTCTTGCGACAACACTGTCCAGCCTGGGTTGGAATCGGGTGTTGGTGGAAGCTGGACCCACCTACACGTCACATTTGGTGCGTGTGGGCTTGGTTCGGCAGATCCGACTCACCATGACCGGGTTGACGCAAAACTTGACTCCGTCGGACTTCGAACGAGTCGCATTGCCGGCCCTTGTCAAACTAAGTGCCTCTGAGTTTCGACTGACTTCTTTAGCCAACATCGATGGAACGTTCTTTAGTTGCTGGGACGCCAACTAGCCAGCGGCGGCGTGGCAACGGCAATCTGTAGCAGCTTGAGCATATCCTGAACATCGTGATCGACATTGAAATGCCCAAGAGCGTTGGCGCTTTCGGGCCAATTCTTGAGCAACTAGCTCTTGCTTCGGTTCGAACCGAACTCAGCTTGCAACAGATTCCAGCCCCAAAGAACCTTGCTCAAGACGCCGTGGCATTCTCGGCAGACATGAATGCCAACACCAAGGGTGAACATACAGATCTTGGAACGGGCAGGTTCGTTCTCTTACATCAGCCAGCGATTCAGGAGCAGTGGGGCGGTCAATTTCGGGTTATCGCATTTGCAAAGTCACCACTCGAAACTTTTATTGGTGCCGATGAAATGATCTCCGAAGTAGCCTGGTCTTGGCTAACAGACGCCTTGCGTAACCGCGGGGTTGAGGTATCGCATGAGGCCGGTACCGCCACCAGAGTTATATCCACTGGATTTGGGAGTTTGAGCGGTCAAAGTGATCATGCCGAGCTGGAACTACGGGCTTCCTGGACGCCGTTCCAGGACTTTCACCATCACCTAGAGGCTTGGCAAGACCTAATTTGCATGATGTCTGGATACCCACTGTTGCCCGCCAACGCAACCGTATTGAGACCAACAATTTAATGTCTTCAGTAAACGAAATACCTGATTCGGCCGAAGCAGTTCAACTTCCGCTTCTGGCTGCACCCAACAACCCTCGGGTAATTCTCATTGAAAACCCAGAAGAACTTTCACTTGCAGTAAAGACACTTGAGTCGGAATCAGGGCCGTTCGGACTCGACGCTGAGCGTGCCAGCGGCTTCAAATATTCATCGCGAGCCTATTTGGTTCAGGTAGCCAGAGGCAGTTCACCGATTTACCTCATCGACCCAATATCCGTGTCCCAGGAATCGGGCACCAAAGCATTCGCTGAACTTGCTTCGGTGCTCAAGTCGGACACCTGGATACTTCACGCCGCCACACAGGATTTGGGTTGCCTGGCCGAACTAGGTCTAGAGCCAACGTCGATTTTCGATACTGAACTGGGCGGCCGCCTTGCGGGCCTATCCAGAGTTGGTCTTGGCGCAATGACTGAATCTTTATTGGGTTTTCGACTGGCTAAGGAGCACTCCGCTGTCGATTGGAGTGTCAGGCCAATGCACCAGGATTGGTTGAACTATGCGGCTCTAGATGTCGATGTTTTACCAGCGCTCATGAAAGCGGTGACAGAGGCGCTGGACCTACAGAACAAATCTGAAATAGCAAGGCAGGAGTTTGAAAACCTGCTCAAATTCAAACCAAAAGAGCAGAAGCCCGATAAATGGCGAGGCACAACTGGATTGCACGAGGTAAAAGACTCTAAGAAACTGGCAATAGCCCGCGAACTCTGGTTGGCGCGCGAACAGTTGGCTCAAAAGTTAGATGTCTCCCCCGGCAGGCTAATTCCCGATCTCTCGATTTCCGCAGTTGCCAAAGACACGCCCCGAAGCCGGAGCGAGCTAGCATCTCGCAAGGATTTCAACGGCCGAGCAAGCCGAACCTACCTAGACACCTGGTGGCATGCCATTGAAGCAGGAAATAACTCGCGTGACCTACCACCGGTTCGCCTTCCCGCCACCGGAATTCCCAATCACCGCAGCTGGCCAGTGAGGTTTCCAGAAGCCGAAGCAAGACTTAGCGCGGCCAAACCGACCATAAACCAAATCGCGCAAGCGCTGAATCTACCCGTTGAGAATTTACTGACCCCCGATTACCTGCGGCAGCTCTGCTGGCAACCCCCGCAGCCAGTAAGCCCCGAGTCCATCGGTGCGTTTTTAAAGTCCTTGGGCGCTCGTGACTGGCAGGTTGAAGCCGTGGCTTCCACTTTGGTAGCTGCAATGGCTGCCGAACCCAAGACAACAGAGCCCAACCTCTCGTAACGCTCGGCGAAAGAACTCGAGTCTCCTACAGTTGGGGCGCCATGAGTGCGCTTGGCCTGTGCTAGCCCTTGGTTGAAACTTGCTCATCCTCGGGCAGTGGACGGGCGTGCGGAATCTTTGAACCGACAACCTGAGCAACGATGTCCTGTGCAATTGCCTTTGGCGTTAGCCCAACTCGCTCCAGGATTTGATTGCGGCTTGCGTGCTCTAGGAACTCATCGGGTAGGCCAATTTCGGTAAGCGCTGTGTCGATTTGGGCATCACGCAAGTCCTGACGGATACGAGTTCCAATGCCACCCACCTTGACACCATCTTCAATGGACACCACAAGCCTGTGCTTGGCCGATTGCTCGATTACGCTGGCAGGCACCGGCACCACCCATCGTGGGTCTATCACAGTGGCTCCAATGCCCTGGGCAGCTAGCAGTTTGGCTACTTCTATGCCTGTAGAAGCCATTGCACCAACCGTGATGATCAGTACGTCTTTGGCGGACGACTCAAAGATAACCTCAGCACCATCCGACATGGTGCGAAGAGGTGGAATCTCTGCCGAGACGCTTCCCTTGGAAAAACGGATAAGGGTGGGAGCATCGTCAATGGACACCGCCTCACCCAACTCTTGACGCAGGCGAACTGCGTCACGCGGCGAGGCCATCCGAATGTTCGGAACCACTTGGAAGATTGCCAGGTCCCACATTCCGTGGTGGCTCGCTCCATCGGGACCGGTAACACCGGCACGGTCAAGAACAAATGTGACACCTGCCTTGTGCAACGCCACGTCCATGAGTACCTGATCAAATCCTCGGTTCATGAATGTCGCATACACAGCAACCACAGGGTGGAGACCACCAAAGGCCATTCCTGCAGCCGAGGTTATTGCGTGTTGCTCTGCGATACCCACATCAAACACACGATTTGGATACTTCTCTGCAAAAGCTGCTAACCCAACCGGGTGAAGCATAGCCGCTGTGATACCAACAAGATTAGGCTTTGAATCTGCCAGAGCAACTATCTCGTCGGAGAAAACCGAGGTCCAACTAGAACCCGAAGATTCCTCTAGCGACTCGCCCGTGGTTGGGTCGATCTGCCCGACAGCGTGGAACTGATCCTCTTTGTGGAGCATTGCTGGGTCGAAACCCTTGCCCTTTTGAGTGATCAAGTGAACTATTGTCGGGTAGCCGTACTGCTTTGCCTGGCGAAGTGCCTCTTCGACCGCCTCGATATCGTGCCCATCAACCGGACCGATGTACTTGATGTCTAGGTTTGGAAACAGCCCCCGTGGAGCGAACGTGGAAAGCAACCCCTTACCGAAGCCACGCATAGCCGAATACGATAGCCGCCCTACCAAACCAAACTTCTCAAAAAACTGCTTGCTGGCGCGGTAGGCCGCACGGTATGAGTGTTGGGTGCGAATACCGTTTAGATGGCGAGCCAATCCACCGATTGTTGGAGCATAGGATCGACCGTTGTCATTCACTACGATTACGAGCTTGCGATCGTTATCGTCCGAAATATTGTTTAGAGCCTCCCAGGTCATTCCACCAGTGAGAGCCCCATCTCCAACTACCGCAACTACGTAGCGATCTGTCTGGTTGGTTAGCTTGAATGACTTGGCTATGCCGTCGGCCCAAGATAATGACGACGACGCGTGTGAACTTTCAACAACGTCGTGTACCGACTCAGAGCGTTGAGGGTATCCCGCCAGTCCCTCGCGCTGCCTAAGCGTAGAAAAATCCTGTCGTCCGGTTAGAAGCTTGTGAACATAGGACTGGTGACCGGTATCAAACACAATGGGGTCGTTAGGCGAGTCAAACACTCGGTGAATCGCCACTGTAGCTTCGACTACACCTAGGTTTGGACCCAGGTGTCCGCCGGTACGAGCCACTTCGGTAATAAGGAACTGCCTAATCTCACCGCACAGCTCTTTGAGTTGTGGTGTGGTCAAAGCATCTAGGTCGCGTGGACCTTTGATAGAGGACAGCATCGTCATAGTATTTCGAACCCTTCGCAGGTTCAGACTATTCCTAGGCCACCAGACTTCGCAGTACGTATTGCAAGATTCCACCGTTGCGGTAGTAGTCAGCTTCTCCAGGGGTGTCAATGCGAACCACTGCGTCAAACTCAACCGTGGATTTTCCGGCCGGTGAATGAGAGCTTGGTGTCGCTACCACGTGAACCGTTTTTGGAGTGGTTCCGTTGTTCAGCTCCTCGACACCAGTGATGCTGAATACCTCAGTGCCATCGAGTCCAAGAGAGTCAGCGCTCTGTCCTGCAGGGAACTGCAGCGGTAGCACTCCCATGCCGATAAGGTTGCTGCGATGGATGCGCTCAAAACTCTCGGTGATGACCGCGCGAACCCCTAGAAGGCTCGTTCCCTTTGCGGCCCAGTCACGCGAAGAACCCGATCCGTATTCTTTGCCGCCAAGAATAACCAGTGGGGTGCCCTGTTCTTGGTAGTTAGCAGAAGCGTCAAAGATGAACGACTGTGGCCCCTCGGACTGAGTGAAGTCACGAGTGTAACCACCCTCAACGCCATCTAGTAGCTGGTTCTTAAGGCGAATGTTTGCGAAGGTACCGCGAATCATGATTTCGTGATTGCCGCGGCGCGAACCGTAGCTGTTGAAGTCAAGACGGGAAACGCCGTGCTCGGTCAGATACTTTCCAGCCGGTGAATCTGCCTTGATAGAACCGGCAGGGCTGATGTGGTCGGTGGTGACTGAATCACCCAACTTAGCCAAAACACGCGCGCCCAGAATGTCGGTAACTGGAGAAGGCTGCCTCTTCATGCCATCAAAATAAGGAGCCTTGCGAACGTAAGTTGATTTCTCATCCCAGGTAAAGGTTGCTCCCTTTGGAGTGGGCAACGACTGCCAACGAGCGTCACCGTCAAAGACTCCGGCGTACTGGGTCTTGAACATGTCGCTGTTGATGCTGGAGTCGATGGTGCTCTGTACTTCCTCCGGAGTTGGCCAGATGTCCGATAGGAAGACATCGTTGCCCTCTGAATCGGTACCCAGAGCTTCGGTTTCGAAATCGAAGTCCATGGTTCCGGCAAGGCTGTAAGCAATAACCAGCGGTGGTGAGGCAAGGTAGTTCATCTTGACATCGGGGTTAATACGGCCCTCGAAGTTTCGGTTACCCGACAGCACTGCGGTAACGGCTAGGTCGTTCTGGTTGATTGCGGCTGAGATGTTCTCGTCCAGTGGTCCAGAGTTACCGATACAGGTCGTGCAGCCGTAGCCAACCAGGTTGAAGCCAAGGGCGTCAAGTGATTCCGTCAGACCAGCCTTTTGGTAGTACTCGGTTACAACCTTGGAGCCTGGAGCCAGCGAAGTCTTGACCCATGGCTTGGCTTTAAGGCCTTTAGCAACAGCCTTCTTAGCCAGCAGACCTGCTGCCAACATGACCGAAGGGTTTGAAGTATTCGTGCAAGAAGTAATAGACGCGATGGTCACGTGGCCGTTGTCGACCGCAAAATCCTGCCCGTGCACCTGAGTTGGCTTGCTTGCCTTATCACTGTAAGAAGGCAGGGCTGCTGCAAAAGCCTCCTTGGCCTTGCTGAGTACAATGCGGTCCTGAGGGCGTTTAGGGCCAGCAATAGAAGGAACTACCGTTGAGAGATCCAGTTCAAGGTATTCACTGAATCTTGGCTCGACTGAGGGGTCGTGCCATAGGCCTTGGGCCTTGGTGTAAGCCTCAACCAGATCAATCTGTTCTTGGCTGCGGCCGGTGATGCGCAGGTAGTCGAGGGTTACCTCATCGATTGGGAAAATGGCAACAGTTGAGCCGAACTCAGGGCTCATGTTTCCAATGGTTGCACGGTTGGCAAGTGGGACCGAAGTCACACCTTCGCCGTAGAACTCAACAAATTTGCCAACTACTCCGTGCTTACGAAGCATGTCGGTGATGGTGAGAACCACATCGGTGGCGGTCACACCAGTTGGGATGGATCCCGAAAGCTTAAATCCAACAACCTTTGGAATCAGCATTGAAACTGGCTGACCCAGCATGGCTGCCTCGGCTTCGATGCCGCCCACACCCCAGCCCAAAACACCGAGACCATTGACCATGGTGGTGTGGGAATCTGTGCCGACACAGCTGTCTGGGTATGCCTGGAGCTCACCATTGACTTCACGAGTCATGACGGTTCGAGCCAGGTATTCGATGTTCACCTGGTGGACAATTCCAGTGCCGGGAGGAACAACCTTGAAGTCGTCAAAAGCGGTCTGCCCCCAACGCAAGAACTGGTAGCGCTCGCCATTTCGTTCGTATTCAAACTCTACGTTGCGCTCAAACGCGTCGGCGGAGCCCGCGACATCGATGACTACAGAGTGGTCAATGACCATTTCTGCTGGTGCTAGCGGATTGATGCGCTTTGGGTCTCCCCCGAGCTCAGCGACGGCCTCGCGCATGGTTGCAAGATCCACAACACAAGGGACACCGGTAAAGTCCTGCATGATTACGCGTGCAGGGGTGAACTGAATCTCGGTATCTGGTTCATCGGAGGGGTTCCAGTTGACCAGGGCGTTCACATGTTCTGCTGTGATGTTAGCGCCGTCTTCGGTTCTGAGCAGATTCTCTAGAAGGATCTTTAGGCTGAAGGGAAGAGTCTTGGCATTGACCGAGTCAAGGCGAAAAATCTTGTACGACTGGTTTCCAACCTGCAAATTTGAGGCAGAACCGAAACTATTTACCTTGGACACAGCATTGCTCCTTTAGAACCTTGATTACGTGTTTCAAATTACCACTAGCGCTTGTCAATAATGACGCTTCTGAGTGATAGCCAACTCAGCCAGAGAACTAGTGCGTAGAACGGCACACCGAGAATGGTTTTTACCAGCGTCAGAGCTTCTAAGTTTCCAGCGGCAAATAGTGGGTATTCGAATGCCAAACGAATCGCGAATAACCCCACCCACATAAGAGTCACCGCGGTGTAGCGCCTTGACAGGGCTTTATCTTTTCGCCATGAAACCGATTGATCCTTTAGAAGACCAACCAGTAAGCCAATTACAGGCCAGCGAATCAATACCGACAGCAATAGCACCGACCCGTAAATGGCGTTGGTTAGAAGCCCTCTAACGAAATAGTCAACGTCGCTGGCACCGGGACGTAGCGTGAAGAACGCTGTGACCCCAAGCGCGAAAAGTCCGGCGATAGCCTGGCTCAGAGGAGCCTTGCCGATCAACTGCCTTGCAATAAACAAGACTGACAGTCCACCGGAGATGAAAAAAGAAAGCAGAACGCTTTGAGAGACAGAGTAACTGATTCCGAAAGCAACCGTGGGGATTATTGACTCGACGATTCCCAGCCAGCCACCAAGCGAAGTAAGAAGGCTTTGTCCGGTGAATTGAACTTGCTCTCCGTTGAGTGCTAGTCCTAACTTTGTGGCGGCAGATTGTTTCGCAGCCTCAACTTTTTTGTTTTCGTCTGGTACTGAATCGGTCACTAGGACAGCTCCAAGTTACGAGGCGGGGGAACCACGCCTGCGGGAAGGTGCAAGGGTAGAAGATCGCGCGGGGGAATTGGATCGGCCCCACGATCTATGACGGCACTTCTAAAAATGTTTTCGATCAGCGAAGATGCAGCCGAATCGTTTATCGCCGCTCCGCCAATCATTCCTCGCAAGAACCACCGTGGGCCGTCCACCCCGATAAATCGGGCGTAACGGTTTCCCACAACCTTGCCCGTGTCATCGGTCAGATCCAATCGGGCAAATAGTTCTGGCCCAAATGAACCCAGACGCTCCGAGACCTCGGACCCTGTCGCAGAGAGACTTTCGGCTATCTGCCTACGAACGTCGTGCCACAGGCCTTCGGTTTTTGGCGCCGCAAAAGCTTGCAACTGAATGGTTGAGTCCGCGTAGTCAACGCTCACCGCTAAGAGCCGCTGAGTCTCATTCTCGAACTCAATGCGAATCTCGCAACCCTCTACAGGCGGAAGTTTGATGCCACCAAAGTCAGCGAATCCCGAGGTGCTCTCCACCTCGGAGATGTCGAATGGTCCCGTTTGAGAACGGTTGGCTGGCGCGGACTTGAGATTAGACATTGGCTACTTGGTTCCTGTCGAGCCGAAGCCACCTGAGCCGCGGTGTGTACTTGGGAGCTCCTGCACCTGCACAAACTCGACCTCAACGAACTCTTGAAACACTATTTGAGCAATGCGGTCTCCCTTCGAAACCGCAAAGTCGTCGTCGCTGCTGTTGTAGAGAGTCACCGAAATCTCACCGCGGTACCCGGCATCTACGGTGCCGGGTGCATTCAGTACCGTGATTCCGTGCTTAGCCGCTAAACCAGATCGCGGATGCACCAGGGCAACGTAGCCAGCTGGCAAAGCCAAAGAAACGCCCGTGGGAAAGGTCTCGCGACCTCTAGCGGGGACAACTCCTGAAACGCTGCTGCGTAGATCTGCACCGGCATCGCCTGGGTTAGCGTAGGTCGGTGTCATAGCCGCGTCGGCGACAATAAGAACAGGAACTTTAGTCATTGAATAAGAGCGTAATCTAATGAGCGTGAGTGAGATGTCTGTTCGACCGTATTTTGAGCGAGTACTACCCAGGTGGCCCGCGATTCTGCCCGTCTTGGTGATCCCACCAATCAGTTACCTGACACTGCTTCCATTCTCAGAAGCCGCTGGACTTCTTCTGGGAGTCACTCTCACTCTTGCAGTGCTAGCTGGCATTTGGTTTGCGGCCCCGCAGATAACAATCGATGACGAACACCTCGAAGTGGGAAGCGCAACGCTACCTAGAAGATTTATCGGGGAAATTTCAGAAATCGAAGCGAAAGACGCTTTTGCGGAACGGGGTATCAACCTGTCGCCCGCGGCTTACACGAGCTTCCAGCCATCGGTGCGAACCATGGTTAAGGTGGAGATTCTGGATCCGGACGACCCAACCCCGTACTGGCTGTTCTCGACCCGAAATTCTGGGTTGATCAAACAGCTACTTGAGGCTCAGAGTTAGCTAGCGCACTCGACACAGGTGGCAGTGGCACCCTTGCCCGAAGCCAACTGAGAATGGTGCTTGACAATGAAGCATTCAGAGCAGGTGAACTCGTCATCTTGCTCGGGAAGAACTACAACCTCGAGGTCCTCATTCACAACATCAGGAACTGCGAAGCCAACTCCTCCGTCGCCTTCATCCATGTCGGCATCGGCAACCCGAGGCGATGCAACGGCTGTTTCTTTGATGGCCTCGATTGACTCAGTGTCGTCATCGTTTTTGCGCGGGGCATCGTAGTCAGTAGCCAATAGCCTTGCCTTCCAATAATCACTTGCAAGCGTGCATAGTCTGCAACATATGTGCTCGGTTCGCAAACCTAAACACGGTTTTTTTCGAAAATGTTTTTGTTTTGAGTTCAAATCGAGGGAAAAAGCTCATCCGCACCACGGCACACCTTCAAATAACAGGCTAAAAGCGTGGTTTGGCTGTCAAACTAGGCAGGAAAGGCGGTTCTAGAGTGCAAGACCTACGCGTACACAGTGTTGACGGCGATTACCTTGTCCTTCAGGGGTCCGACGGAGCGACGTTCCGGGTTCTCATTGATGAAGATCTCCGGCGTGCAGCTCGTCGCGAATCAATCACAGAGACGGATTCCGCAATCATTTCGCCGCGTGACATTCAACTTGAGATTCGCGCCGGTTTTAGCATCGATGAACTCGCAGCCAAGACAGGCGCCAGCATCGAGTACATCCAAAAATTCGCAGCTCCAGTCATTGACGAACTGGCGCACGTCGTATCCAGCGCCCTGTCGGTGAGAATCACAATCGCGGGCGATCGCTACAACGACACGGCACAGGTGGAATTCGGGGAGCTCATCTCTAACCGCCTGGCAGCCATGGGTGTTGCTCAGTTCAGCTGGAGCAGCAAGCGCACCGATAACGGTGGGTGGCAACTCAACTGCCGATTCGACGATTCGGTGGCCGCCTGGGCATTCGATCCCCGTAAGCTTTCGCTCTCTCCAGAGAATGAGCTTGCCATTCAACTTTCAACCCAGCAGACCATCACCGATGGACCCATTTCTAAGTTGCGACCAGTGCTTGAGGCAGCTCCCAAAACCCAGCCGGTTCGGGTTGTAGAAGTTGAAAGTAGCGATGAGGTTCCGACTTCTCCTAACCCGTTACCTCTTCCAAAGCCAGCAGTGCAAATCTCGTCAAACCCTGCCACCGATAGGCCTCTGGCCACTAACACAGCCGCTTCAGAGCCCAAGAACGTAACCGCAGATCTTGGAACTACTGCCGATTTCGACGGA
>JBJTMG010000074.1:0-16091 GCA_046063415.1 Micrococcales bacterium | reverse complement strand
CCAATCAGTCGCTTGCCCAGTTCGGCTTCTAGGTGCAGCAGCTTTTCGGTTTCGCCGGCCAGCAGGCGTCCGGTTGGAATACCGGTCCAGGCGGCAACAACGGCAGCGATGTCATCTTCGGTGACTTGATCGCCCACCATGCGCTCGGCTTCCGGTGCTCCCGCTTCGGCGGACTCGGCCTCGGCCAACTGCTTCTCAAGTGCCGGGATCTCACCGTAAAGAAGCCGGCTGGCGCGCTCCAAATTGGCTTCGCGTTGCGCGCGTTCGGCGTCGATTCGCAGTTGGTCTAGCTTGGTCTTAAGCTCACCTATGCGGTTCAGTTGGGCGCGTTCCGCCTCCCAGCGGGCGGCTAGTTCCTTGAGCGCGGTTGCCTTCACCGCAAGGTCTTCTCGCAGCTTCTCAAGTCGCTCTTTGCTGGCCGCATCTTTCTCTTTGGCCAGGGCAAGTTCCTCGAGCTTTAGGCGGTCAACACTGCGGCGCAGTTCATCGATCTCAACGGGAGCCGAGTCGATTTCCATGCGCAACCGACTTGCCGCTTCATCCACAAGGTCAATGGCTTTGTCAGGAAGCTGGCGTCCGGTGATGTATCGGTTTGAAAGCGTTGCGGCGGCAACCAACGCGCTGTCGGCAATGGCCACCTTGTGGTGCGCCTCGTAACGCTCTTTGAGTCCGCGCAGGATTGCCACGGTATCAACCACCGATGGCTCGCCAACGTAGACCTGCTGAAACCGGCGTTCCAGCGCACTGTCTTTCTCAATGTTTTCGCGGTACTCATCGAGCGTGGTTGCGCCAATCAGGCGCAGTTCGCCTCGGGCCAGCATGGGTTTGAGCATGTTGCTGGCATCCATGGAACCGTCAGCGGCACCGGCACCCACCAGGGTGTGAAGCTCGTCAACAAACGTAATTACCTGCCCTTGAGCGGCGTTGATTTCGGCGAGGACCGCCTTTAGGCGTTCCTCGAATTCTCCGCGGTACTTGGCGCCCGCGACCATCGCTGCTAAATCAAGTGATATCAGCTGCTTGCCCTTGAGCGATTCGGGAACGTCACCGGCAACGATTCGCTGGGCCAGGCCCTCGACTACGGCGGTCTTTCCAACGCCGGGCTCGCCAATGAGTACGGGGTTGTTTTTGGTGCGGCGCGATAGCACCTGCGAGACGCGGCGGATCTCGGCATCGCGGCCAATGACCGGGTCAAGCTTGCCGCTCTTGGCCACCTCGGTGAGGTTCACGCCAAACTGCTCCAGCGCCGACTTCTGCTCGCCCTGTGGGTTTTGATTTGGGTTTTGGTTCATTTTCTATGCTCCCTGTTAGGAACTTTTCACCACCGCTTTTGTGAATTGGTGGCTGGTTATTTGGCCCTCCAAAGCACAACCGAAGTCTGCTTGGCCGGCCGCTTGCCCTGAGCAATGCTCACGACTCCTTGATCACCCGAGGCAAAGACTCGAGCGCCAGGACGATTCATTAGTTCATTTGCCAGTGCCTGTTCCAGATCGCGAACCCGCTGTCGCAGTTCGGCATTCTGGTTTTCAAGCTCCAGCACCCGCTTGATGCCCTCGAGGCTTAGCCCCTCGGCACTCAGGCGAGCAATTTCGCGCAACTGTGCTACGTTGCGCATGGTGTAACGACGAGACTGCCCCAGGGTTCGGCTTGGGCAGACCAGACCCATGCGGTCGTACTGACGCAGGGTTTGCGGGTGCATTCCGGCCAACTCAGCCGCCAACGAAATGACAAACAGCGGGGTGTTCTGGTCGATCTCTTCCATTTACAACAGACCCGCCTTGTTCAGCAGATCGGTGCGCGGGTCTTCGTCAGGCAGGTGGCTGACAAACTCACGCAGCGCGTCGGCTGCCTTGTCAGAAACGTGACTTGGCACGGCAATTTCAACCGTGGCAAGCAAGTCGCCCTCTGTCTTTTCGGTCACCACTCCGCGACCCTTGACGCGCAAAACTCGTCCGTTTGGAGTACCGGGAGCCACCTTTAGCTTCACCGGCTCACCACCCAAAGTTGGCACCTGAATAGTTGCGCCAAGCACCGCCTCGGCAAACGTGACCGGCACGGTGACACGAAGGTTGTTGCCATCGCGGCTGAAAACCGGGTGCGGCTTGACGTTGACGGTTATCACCAGGTCGCCGGCTGGGCCGCCATTCACAGATTGCTGACCCTTGCCGCGCAATTTGATTTTTTGGCCATCGATGACCCCGGCCGGAATCTTTATGGTGGTTGGCTCGAGTCCCTGCAGGTGCAGTTTCTGCGTGCCGCCCTTGACGCTGTCAATGAAGTCGATCTTGATGCTGGTGGTCAGATCCGAACCCTTGGTAGGGCCGCCGAATCCGCCACCAAAGCCACCCGGAAAGCCGCCGCTGAATCCGCCTGGGAAACCGCCGCGGCCACCGCCACCACCGAACAGGTTGCTAAAGACGTCTTCGAATCCGCCGCCTCCCATGTTTGGACCGGCACCGGTGAATCGGGCACCGCCTCCCATGGCGCGAACGGCGTCGTACTCCTTGCGCTGGTCAGGGTCGCTCAGCACCGAGTAGGCCTCGGAGATGTCCTTGAACTTGGCCTCGGCTGCGGTATCTCCCGGGTTTGAGTCCGGGTGATACTGCCTGGCCAACTTTCGGTAGACCTTCTTTAGTTCGGCCTCGGACACATCCTTGGCCACTCCAAGGATCTTGTAAAAGTCCTTGTCGAACCAGTCCTGACTTGCCATTGGGTATTTACTCTTCTGTCGGAATGAAAACTGCCACCTTGGCCGGGCGAAGCAGTCGCTCGCCAAGCTGATAACCGGGTTCAACCACGTCGGCAACCGTGTTTTCGGTTACCTCGGGGTTGGGGGTCTGAACCAGTGCGTCGTGAAGTTCGGGGTTGAACTTGTCACCCTTGGCTCCAAACTGCTTCAGCCCAAACTTATCGCCGGCGTTGCGAAGTTTGGTCACAACCGCTGCAAACGGCGAACCCTCAAGGTCTCCGTGGGCCTCGGCGCGAGCTAGGTCGTCAAGCGCCGGGAGCAAAGCTCGTAGCACCTCGGCGATTGCCGCGTTGCGAGCCACATCGCGGTCGCGCTCAACGCGCGCCTTGTAGTTCACAAACTCGGCCTGTAGTCGCTGAAGGTCTGCCAAGAGCTCGGCTTCCTTGCTGATTGGACCAAGGTCCTCAACCAGGTCGGCTAGGGCCTCGTCTAGTGCGTCGGTCTCGGTTGGTGCCGCGTCGGCTGCAGGCACCGATGCCTCGGATGCCGAGTCGGCGGCAGCCGAAGCTGCCGCCTCCTCTGGCACCTGTGGCTCTTGCGAGTCGTTGGTGGTCATTACTTCTTGTCGCCTTCGGCCTCGTCGTCCTCAACAACCTCGGCGTCTACAACGTCTTCGCCAGACTCGTTGGCTGCGGCTGCCTCGCCCTCGGCTGGAGCGGCGGCGTAGATTGCCTCGCCCAGCTTCTGCTGGCTTGAGATCAGGGCATCGTTGGCGGTCTTTACCGCATCGATGTCATCGCCGGCGAGGGCGGTCTTTAGCGCATCAACATCGGCCTGAACCGAAGTCTTTACCTCTTCCGGCAGCTTCTCGTCGTTTTCCTTGATCAGCTTCTCGGTCTGGTAAACCAACTGCTCGGCGCCGTTGCGAAGCTCCTGCTCCTCGCGGCGCTTCTTGTCCTCGGCTGCGTGCTCCTCGGCTTCCTTCACCATGCGCTCAATGTCTTCCTTTGGAAGGCTCGAACCACCGGTGATGGTCATGGACTGCTCCTTACCGGTGCCCTTGTCCTTTGCCGAAACGTGCACAATACCGTTGGCGTCGATATCGAAGGTGACCTCAACCTGAGGCACACCACGAGGTGCCGGTGCAATGCCGGTCAGCTCAAAGTTGCCCAGGCTCTTGTTATCCCGGGTGAACTCGCGCTCGCCCTGGTAGACCTGAATAGACACCGATGGCTGGTTGTCGGCAGCCGTGGTGAAGGTCTCCGAACGCTTGGTTGGAATGGCGGTGTTGCGCTCGATGAGCTTGGTCATGATGCCACCCATGGTCTCAATACCAAGCGAAAGCGGGGTCACGTCAATGAGCAGAACGTCCTTGCGCTCACCCTTTAGAACACCGGCCTGCAGCGAGGCACCAACGGCCACGACTTCATCGGGGTTTACGCCCTTGTTTGGCTCCTTGCCGCCGGTCAGGCTCTTCACGAGCTCGGCTACCGCTGGCATACGGGTAGATCCACCAACCAAAACAACGTGTGCAATGTCGGATACCTTTACGCCGGCTTCCTTGATTACGTCGTTGAATGGCTTCTTGGTGCGCTCTAGTAGATCGGCGGTTAGCTGCTCAAACTGGGCGCGGGTGATGGTCTCGTCAAGGTTGGCTGGACCGTTCTCGGTCAGCGACAGGTAAGGCAGCTGAACGTTGGCCTGCATTGACTGCGAGAGTTCCTTTTTGGCCTGCTCGGCGGCTTCCTTTAGGCGCTGCAGGGCAATCTTGTCCTTGCTCACGTCAACGCCGGTGGTCTCCTTGAACTTCTTGACCAGGTGGTCAACAATGCGCTGGTCCCAGTCGTCTCCACCAAGGCGGTTGTCACCGCTGGTTGCACGAACCTGAATGGTGCTGAAGCCTTCATCCTTGCCAACCTCTAGTAGCGAGACGTCAAAGGTTCCTCCACCAAGGTCGAATACCAGGATCAGCTCGTCTTCTTTACCCTTGTCCAGACCGTAGGCCAGGGCGGCTGCGGTTGGCTCGTTGATGATACGAAGAACGTTTAGACCAGCGATCTCGCCGGCATCCTTGGTTGCCTGGCGCTCGGAGTCATTGAAGTACGCAGGCACGGTGATGACCGCGTCGGTGACTGGCTCGCCCAGGTAGGTTTCGGCGTCGCGCTTTAGCTTGGCCAAGATTCGGGCCGAGATCTCCTGAGGGGTGTACTTCTTGTCGTCTACCGAGAACTTCCAGTCGGTTCCCATGTGACGCTTGACCGAGGCAATGGTGCGGTCAACGTTGGTGACGGCCTGGCGCTTGGCGGTTTCGCCAACTAGAACTTCGCCGTCCTTGGTGAATGCAACCACCGATGGCGTGGTGCGAAAGCCTTCTGCGTTGGCGATAACGGTTGGTTCGCCACCTTCTAGTACGGCAACTGCCGAGTTGGTGGTTCCTAGGTCAATACCTACTGAACGTGCCATGTGTTTGGTTTCTCCTGTTGTGTGTGGTGTGGTGCTGGTTTTGCGGTTCAACGGGAAGTTGAGCCGAACTGACTCAAGTTTCACATGGTGGCGAAAAGTTGTCAAGGCTTTTGCTGAAAACTTGAGTCGAGTGCGCTCAAGTTTGGCTTTGTGCCGGTTGTGGCTCGTTCCGCCTTTGGTCAGCGCTGTCTCTGGCCGACGCATGACAATCGTTGCCGAATCGAGCCCTTTATTTAGCCTTGAGTTTGCCTAAAGCCACTAGTTTTTTACCTATGACAACTTCAAGGACGAAGCAGCAGAAACGCGCCACATTCGCTTGGGCACTTTGGGACTGGGCCGAGCAGCCATACCCAACAATCATTCAGACCTTCATCTTTGCCACCTACATTGTTGGCTCCAGCTTTGGAGACAAGGCAGCCAACACTCAGGCGCTGGCAACCATCGGAATCATCGCCGGAGTTGCGGTCGCGCTGTTGTCTCCCGTCATTGGCCTTCGCTCCGACGAGGGCGGGCGCCGCAAGTTCTGGCTCCTGGTGCAAAGTGCGGTGCTGGTGGCCATCATGGCTGCTTCATTCTTTGTTGAGCCACGACCAGAGTTTTTGTGGTTCGGCCTGATCCTTTACGGCGTTGGATCGGTGGTTCAGGAGACGGCGTTCATCAACTACTACGCAATGCTCAAGGGCGTTTCCAGCGAAAAGAACATGGGCCGCGTTTCGGGCTTGGCCTGGGGCTTTGGCTACGTGGGCGGAATCATCTTGCTGCTGCTGGCTCTGGTTGGTTTCTACCTTGGCGACACCCACTGGTTTGGAGTCACCGATGACAACGCCATGAACGTTCGCGTAATGTTCCTGCTTGCCGCGGGCTGGATGCTCTTGTTCACCATTCCCATGGCCATTTGGGTTCCCGAAACCCGCGGTTCGGCAACCGAAAAGAAGACTTCGATTCTGGGTTCGTACCGCACCGTTTGGCACCAGTTGGGCACCCTGCGCAAGCAGGCACCAAGCACCCTCAAGTTCCTAATTGCCAGCGCCATTTACCGCGATGGCCTGGCCGGAGTGTTCACCTACGGAGCCATTCTGGGTACCGTTGCCTTCGGCTTTGAGGGCATGGACGTGATCTTCTTTGGCATTGCCGCCAACATCGTGGCCGGAATTGGCGCATTCTTGGGCGGCTACCTCGATGACCGCGTGGGCACGCGCACCGTCATTGCCAGTGCGCTTATCGGCCTGGTCATCGCGGGTATTTCGGTGTTTGTTTTTGCGGGGTTCGGCCCCATTACCTACTGGATCGGGGGCCTCGCGCTCTGCTTGTTCGTGGGTCCAGCCCAGGCCTCGAGCCGCACGTTTGTGGCGAGGTTCACTCCGCACGGCCGCGAGGGCGAGGTCTTTGGTCTGTACCAGACCACCGGTCGCGCTGCCAGTTTCTTGTCGCCAAGCGCCTGGCTCATTTCGGTGAGCATCGCAACCGCGGCTGGCGCCAGCAACCCCGCCCTGTTTGGCGTGATCGGCCTGGTCTTTGTAATTGGCTTTGGTCTCTACCTGCTCATGCAGGTTGAGCCCAACCCTCGCGTGCTAAACGATCTGCAGGAAGACCTGGCGGTTTAGGGGGCCTGGTTGTTTGGGGCGCCTGGCGGTTTAGAACACACCCGCCAGTTTGAGTGTTAGCAGGTACACAAGGATTCCACCCAAGCGGTAGCTCAGGGCGTTGGGCTGAATGAATCGCCTGCCGTCAGGACCACCGCTGCGACCAAACTCTTTGAGAATTCCGAGTGCTAGAAGCGGAATTGGCATGACTATGAAGCTGTACTTTGCGATCTCCGGCGTTAGACCACCTAAAACGGCGAGACCGAAAGTAGCCGTCAAGCCCAGACCCAGGTTTAGCATCAGGCCTGGCAGTCCAGTTGGGATAACTTTCCAAAGCCAAGGCGAATTGGGGAGTCGTTCTGCAAACAGAGCGAATACATTCGGTATCAGGAACAGCAGCGTGCCAACTACTATCTGCCAACTAAAGCCAAACATCGCAGAGGCAATGCTTCCCCAAAGGAGTGCCTTGAAGGCCAGCGAATGAACTTCGGTTAGGCTCGTAGGTTTTGAAAACTGAACATGGCTCTGCCAGTTTGTTCTGACAGGGAAGGCGCGGCCAGCTATTTCCTCGAGCACAACTCGGCCAGCGCCAGCAAGGGCTCCAGCTAGTGCAAAGTCCTGAAGATGGTTGGCTACTGGCAAAGTGTGACCAGCCAGCGCAGGCATCGACGAAACAATGGAACTTAGCAGCCAGCCTGACAGGAATGCGCAAACTAAGAAATCAGTTGCTCGCTCCCACCAGTAACTGATGGTTCGGTCTGGTTGACGATTTAACTTTCTAAAGCCAGTCAGTAAGAAACTTGGTCCAAAGAGGGCAAGTGCTACGCCAACGAAAACCACCCACGAACCAAATGTTGCCAAACCCGACTCGGATGCTAAAACAAGAACTGAACCGCCAATAAAGACTGCCGCGGCCAGCATTCCGGCAAAGGCATCGAATACGGCAAAGACGCTCATCAACAGGAACAGAAACCATGGTGGCGACATTGGTATACCGGGGTTTTGTTGGTGATTTTGGGCTAGAGCAACAATCGCCAGGCACACGTTCACAACTGGCAGTAGCCACGCGAAAGAACCCAGCATGCCACGGAGGTAGGCGGAATTCTGAATCCCTTTGCCTATCAGTGGCGCCTTGCGAGCCAACAGGTTTGCGATTCTCAGGGAAGCGGAGTCAACAATCGTCATTGCGGTCGTGGCAAAAATCGGAAGCTGATCGCCCCAGCCGGGAGACAAGCCAGCCTCGGCAAACAGTTTCTTTGCATAGGTTTTTGGCGTCCACTCGTCTTCGGATTGACCCCCAATAGAACCGCCGTCTGGACCCTGTTTTCCGTGACTGGAATCTGACCCACTATTTTCTGAACGTGCTGATCCAGACCCAGAGTTTGCGCCGGAACCGGCCGAGCCGGCGGCCGAACCTGCGACACTTGCAGCGGCGCCGGCAGCGCCAGCCGCAGCTACCGCAATTGAAACTGCAGCCGCAACAGTTTTTGTTGCTGCGGCAATGCTCTCTGGAGACCCTAGCGCGCTGAATGTCTGTGGCGGTGCGTTGTCATCTCCGGTGGCTCCAATTGCCGGATTCGCAATTGGTTGCCCAGGTTGAAGCTCCGGAAGATTGACTCCAACCGCTGAACTCAATGTTTCCAACGTTGCTGTTACCAACATGGATACCGCTTCTGTCACTGGTTCCGAACCTGCAGCGCTGCTCGATTTACTTGGAACCGGGGTTGGTCTGCCAGGGTTGCTTCCCGAGGCCGCACCCGGTGTTGAAGTTGGCGCCGGGCTTGCCTGGGCAGTGGCCTGTGCCGTTGGAGCCGGTGTTGGCGTGGCCGAAGGAGATGGAGACATCGATGGTCTGGGGCTCGGAGTTGGCGTTGCGTTAGGTGTTGGCTGTGGTGTTGAGTTTGGAGTCGTAGTTGGGCTCGGGGTTGGGCTTTGCGAAGGAGTAGCGGAAGCCGAGGGCTCGGGCGTAGCGGTTGGCGTGGGGGTGGGTGTTGGTTCCTCGGTTGGCGGTGCGACGGTGGTTACAGTCACAACGACACTCAGGCTGACAGAGTTGTAGTGAACAGTGTCGTTTGGTGTAAAAGTGACTGAAACTTCTTGAGCACCGGCCATAAGGCGCGAGCCGGGGCTCTGATAAGAAAAGATTCCGGGGACCGAAGCGCTTCCTCCGCTGAGTGTGCTTGCCGCAAGCGTCTGTTGGGTTGTTATGGAACTTGCGATTGGGGTTGTCAGAATTTGGGGAGTTGCCTTGGTGACAGTGAAATTGATCTGTCCCGAGACGGTGTTGTATGAGGCCGTGTCGTTAGGGGTGAACACGGCTGCCACCAAGTGGGAGCCGATCTCAAGCAGTGAATCGGCAAAACTGAAAACACCCGCAACACTGGCCGAAGCGCCATTCAACATCGCAGTCAACAACGATTGTCCGTAACTGATAACGGCTGAGGGGAATGTGACAGTCGGCGTGGTTTTTGTTGGAGGGGCTGCCATCACGTCAACAACAACGTTGAAACTAACAGTATTGAAGTGAGTGGTATCTGCCGGCGTGAAAGTTACGTTGACCGTTTGAGACCCAAGCGAAGGAGTTTCGGTTGGAAAAGTGAACGCGAATGTACCGCTCACCGAGGCAACTCCGCCCGAGAGAGTTGATTGGGCAAGTGTTTGCCCAGCAGCAATGGAACTAGCTGCGGGAGTTGTAGTGACCCGCGGTGTTGCCTTTTCAACAGTCACGCTGATCTTGCCAGCAAGCGACTGATAACTCGCCGAGTCACTTGGAGTAAAGAGTGCATCAACTAGGTTCGTGCCAATCTCAAGCAACGCCGAACTGTCTACGAAACTGAACGTCCCGGGTACGCTGCTGGTCGCACCAGACAGTGTGGCTGTAAGCAGAGACTGCGAGTAAGCAATTGACGTCGAAGGAAATGTGGCAGTTGGTACAAGTTTTAGAACCGTCACGGTTATCTGAGTGGTAACGGGTGAGTAAGCAGACAGATCCGATGGAGTGAACACGACGTTGACAAGGTTTTGACCAACGGCTGGAGTATCGGTGGGGGTTTCAAAACTGAATACACCTGGCACGGAGCCTGAGTCACCACCAGACAGAACTGAACTGCCAAGTGCATCTCCGAGATTGATTGGAGATGCGGTTGGCCAGGAGGTGATGCTAGGGGCAGGTTTGACCTGGCCTCCGTCTGTGATGCTCCAACCAAAACCGCCAGAACCTGTTGGGTCAACCAGCTTTGTTCTTGCCGCCGCAGCCGAGGCAGGGTACTCAGAGGATCCTCCGTGGAATAGGACGTTCGACTTTAGCGGCTGTGAGGCAAGCGAAGTGAGTAAGGCTCCATAGTTAGCGCTTGATAGTTTTGCGCCAGCCAAGAAGTAGTTAGCGTCAGTGACGTTAGACATGTCCCAGTTGGCCAAGTTTTGGTCAAACTTTGGTGCGTTGGCGAACATGGCAGACATGTTGGTGACCTTAGAAACATTCCAACTGCTGAGTGACCTGTTGAAGACGGCTGCGCTCTCAAACATGCTGCTGGTATCAGTGATCGCAGACACGTCCCAGCTGCCAATATCCCGATTGAACTTTTGGGAGTTCTGGAACATCTGGTGTGTGTCTCTTAGGTTGGGAAAATTCCAGGTGGTGGCAGTCCGCGCCATTGATTGTCCTGCATTGTCAAAGACACCCCCACGGAACATGATGATGACACTGGTCGCACTAGTTGGGTTCCATGAACCAATGTCTTGGTCGAATTTCGCGGCCTCGGCAAACATTCCCGTGAAGTTTGTGACCGCCGAGACATCCCAGGTTTTCAACGGTTGATTGAACTCCCCCGTGGCGCAAAAGACATACGCCATGTTCGTAACCTTCGAGGTATCCCAGGCGCTGAGGTCCCAGTTGAATAGGGGCGACTGATAAAACATGCCGTTTAGGTCGGTAACGTTGCGAGTATCCCAAGTGCCAATGTTCTGATTGAATGCCCTGGCATCGGTGAACATGTTCGCAAAAGAAGTGGCCTTGCTGGTATCCCAGGTGAGGGGATGCAAGCCGTTGTTGCCTATCTCACCATTGTTAAAAGCCAGTGCGTGAGCAAAGAGCTCAGAAAAGTCGGTCACCGATGACGTGTCCCAGGCCGTCAAATCTTGGTTGAATGTCCTCGTGAATGCCAAAGCACGAAACAAGCTCGTTGTTCCAGCAGGCAATGTGCTCGGCACCGATTCCAGATTGAAACAAAAAATACAAGCGTCCTGCAGGTTTGTGAGTCCAACGGCACCCCAAGAGTCAATCGCTGTTATGTACTGATTCGCATAGGAGTACTGCCCAAAGCTCTCGAGCTTGGTTCCGTAGATCTGTACAGTGTAGGTTCCCGGTCTGGCGTAGGTATGCGATGCAGAGACGGCACCGTTGAATGGACCACTGGGAGTTGAAAAATCACCCCAGTCGACACTTATGTCCGTGACGGCTCCTCCCTGAGTGCCAATGCCGAATGTCATATCGGTGTTTGCGTTCGTTGTTTGCAAGGTCAGGGTCAATGCCCCGGGTTGCAGTGCCAGGTTGGTTGAAAATGTCAGGTCAACCATGTAGTTGGAATCGTTGAAGGTGTTGCCCGGGAATGCGGAAACTGAACCGTAGTTGTAGTAGCCCGAATCAACAGTGAGCGGGCCTGAAATTTTTGGAACAGTTCCCCAAGTCACGTTTTGGAAACTGTAGTTGCTGCCGTATACCGAAACCGTGAACTGGCTGCCTGCGCCGATAGAAATTGGCGAATCAAAAGTAACTGTTTGCCAGCCAGCGGCGGTTTCGGCTACAAAGGCTTTGGTGGCCAGCAGGTTTCCGCTGGAGTCCCAGACCTGTGCGGTGTGTTCTGGACTTGTGTCGTCACTGAACTTGTAGAACCTGACTTGCGTAACAGCACCCGAAACGGCCGTGGTAATCCGGGTGCCAAGCTCTAGCCCCGCAGCCGACGCAGAAGTGGTTCCGGCGGGTGGGTCCCAGCCAGCCATGAGTGAAAAATTGGTGGCAGCCGTTGCGCTTTGCACAGGAAACAGAATTAGAGCCGCGGCCAATCCAGAGGTAGTGATAAAAACTGCGAAGGCTGACAAAAATACCGCAAGGCGGTTTGGGGCGCGACGATGCCGAGCGGTCATTGCTGATCACCCACCCCAGGACTCGAATGAGACTAGTTTAGGCAAATACCCCCACCCATAAACCTGTTATGGGTTCAGCGGCTCATTGCCCACATCGGTGATGTGAAAGTTCAGGTGCGAGCGCGAGGCGGTTGGCCCGCGCTGACCCTGGTAGCGGTTCAGGTACTTGGCGCTGCCATAGGGAGTCTCGGCTGGCGAGGAAAGCTGGAAGAAGCAGAGCTGCCCAACCTTCATGCCCGGCCACAGCTTGATCGGCAGGTTCGAAACGTTCGCCAGCTCAAGAGTCACGTGACCCTTAAATCCTGGGTCAACAAAACCGGCGGTGCTGTGGGTCAGCAGGCCAAGGCGACCGAGCGAGCTCTTGCCTTCTAGGCGAGCAGCGATGTTGTCGGGCAGGGTCACAAACTCGTAGGTGCTACCAAGCACAAATTCGCCGGGGTGCAAAACAAACGCTTCATCGCTGCGAACCTCAACGGCCTGGGTCAGGTCAGCCTGGTCTTCGCGCGGGTCAATAAACGCGTACTTGTGGTTGTCAAACAGACGAAAGAACCGATCGAGGCGCACATCGATGCTAGATGGCTGAATCAGGTCTAGGTTCAATGGCTCAAGACCAATGTTGCCGGCTTCAATTTGGGCGCGGATATCGCGATCTGACATAAGCATTTCTTTAGGTTATCGCCTACCGGGCTGGATTCGTTCGCAGGTGACGCGGTTTGGCGCTGGGTAAGGCACACTTGTCATATGAGGTTCGATGAGAGCAAGCTGGCTAAACGAATGCGCGAGCGTTCGGAGTTTGAGTCGCAGCCACCCCGCATCGATGACCTCTCGGTTCCTGAACTTCAAATGTTGGCCACGGGTTTGACCAGCCGACTATCAAACCTGTTTAAGCGTTGGCTGGATCGCACTACCGCCGGCAACCCGGATCTGAACGGTCCTCGGCTTCGGTTGCTCGGGCTGGTTGCCAGCCACAAAACGGTGACCATGAGCGAGGCAGCGGTCTTGCTAGACGTAACCCCGCGCGCAATCACCCGCTTGGTCGATGGCCTTGAGGCCGACGGTTTTCTGCAGCGGCAGCCAAACAGTGTTGACAAGCGAGTATTTGAGTTGTCTGTGACACCGGTTGGTCAGGAGCGCATTGAGAAACTCATGCCAGGCCACCTGGCCCAGGTTCGTGAGCTCTTCTCTGAACTCACAGCCGAGGAGCTGCAAACCTACATTCAGTTGAACTTTAGGCTCATGCGCAAACTCAAGTCGCAGGAGTTTGACAGGTAATTGGCCCAAAGCCGAGCCAACTACTAGTGCTCTAGCCCCGCCTTGGCATAAACCCACTTGAGCCACTTTGGAGCCCACCAGTTGGCGTCACCAAAGAGTCTCATGAGAGCAGGTACCAGCAGGGCACGCACCACGGTTGCGTCAAGCATGATTGCAAAAGCCACACCCAGCCCAAGCATCTTCATGATGCTGACTCCGCTGGTTGTGAAGGCGTAGAAACTGACTGCCAGAACCAACGCAGCCGCAGTGATGATTCGCCCGCTGTGTTGAAGCCCAAAACTCACCGAGTCGGTGGTTGAAAGCCCGCGGTCGTGCTGCTCCTTGATTCGACTCAGCAGGAACAGCTCGTAGTCCATTGAGAGCCCAAACGCCATGACAGCGATCAGCACCATTGTGGAGGCATCGATGGTCCCGGTGACTTGAAAGTCACCAATAAGCCAGCGCAGGTGCCCTTCCTGGAAAACCCAGGTGATGAAGCCGAGCGTCGCTCCCAGTGAAAGCAGGTTAAGAAGCACGGCCTTGATTGGCAGAATCACGCTTCCTGTGAATAAGAACAGCAAAACCAGAGTGGTGATTGCCAGCCAGATCAGAGCCAGTCCCAGGTTGTCCGAAATGCCAAGAAGCGAGTCGGTGTAAACCCCGGCTGCGCCACCAACCTTCACGTAGTGAATCTTGGTTTCGATTTGCCGCACGTCTTGCACTAGGTTGTAGCCATCGGTGCTTCGGGAATCAACATCTATGATTGCCTGCACTCGAACGAAGCCATCGTTGCGGTAGTTGGCAAAAGCCGGCGCGTAACCCGTGTCCAAAACACCGTTCTGGGTGATTCCCACCGGGCTCTGGACTCGCACCACGTCCTTGATCTTGCTCAGGTCGTTGGTGTACTTGATCAGCTGATTGGTGCTTGGGTTTCTCAGCAGCACCTCAACCGGTGAACCTTCGCGACCGCTGAACCGGGTGCGAATCTGTTCGTTGGCAACTACAACGGCGTTATCCCTGGGTAGCACTCGGTCGTCAACCAAGCCAAAGTGTGCCGTCTGACCAATTGAGGTGAGCCCGCCCAGCGCCAGAATCACAACAAACAAAATGGGTAGCGGTCGCCGCATGACAAATCGGCTGAGTTTTTCCCACGGGCCGATGGATTTTGGGGTCAGATCGCCGCGAAGCACCTTTCCCTTATTGACTCGGTCGCCAAGCAGGTTGAGCATGGCCGGGAGTGCGGTAATGGCTCCTAATACAGCAAAGACCACCACGCCAACTCCCGCGAGCGCAAATGTTCGCAAAAAGTACTGCGGAAAGAAGGCCAGCGCAAGCATGACCACGGCCACCGTGAACCCGCTGAAAAACACGGTTCGGCCGGCTGTCTGGACCGTAGTTTGGGTGGCGTCGGCAACCGAAGCCCCGCCCGCCCGCTCCTCGCGGAATCGGTTGACAATCAAAAGCGCGTAATCAATTCCAAGGCCCAGCGCCAAACCGGTGACCAGGTTGATGCCAAAAACGCTGGCATCGCCAACCAGCGTGCCAAGCCAAATGACAAAAAACGCACCCAAAGCTGAAATTAGGGCCACGATGAACGGCAAGCCCATGGCAACCGCAGAACCAAACACAAACAACAGCAAAACTATGGTCAACGGAACTGCAATTGACTCGGCAACCGCCAGGTCTCCGCTGATCTGTCCGTTGATTGCCGGACCCATGATTGACATTCCGCCAACATAAACGGTTGCCCCGTGGAAGCCCCCGGAGAACTTGGTCTGTACCCATTTGGCAAGGGTCGAGACATCGCTGCCCTCTTTGAAGTAGACAAAGGTATACACGGCCTTGCCGTCGGTCGAGCGCAAAGCGGCCGGGTGGTTCTGTGTGTAGTAGCTGGTGACCTTGGAGATGCTCGGCTTCTTTAGTAGTTGCTTTGAGAGTTTGTCAGCGATGGCCACGTTTTTGGGTAGTTCGACATCGCTGTGAAAGTCCACCACCAGGGCCAGGTTCGGTGATGCTTCCTTGAAGGTGTCACTGATTGCGCGTGAGACCACACCCGAGTCGGCTCCGGGATTGTCGTAACCACCGGACTGAAGCGCGCCAAAACTCTGAAAGCCGCCCAGGGTTGACAGCAGCATTAGCCCAAGGAAACCAAACAGCGTGAGCTTGCTGCGGGCCACTACGAAGTTTCCAAGACGCTTCATGGATCTGAATCTTTCTGCTGTGGTTTTCTAGAACAGCGCGTCGGCGGCTGGTGCCGCTTTTGCCCCGCTCATAAAGCGAACCACGTTTTGGTCCACCATGATGTCGTTCTGCCTAATGGCGCGCGTCAGGTAAAGCCCCTCTAGTGAGCGAACCCGGCTGAGTGCAACGTATGTTTGGCCTGGGCTAAAAGCTCCGCGGCCCATGTCAATGAGCACCTCGTCGTAGGTCTGTCCCTGCGATTTGTGGACCGTCACCGCCCATGCCAACCGAAGTGGAATTTGTCGGTATTCGGCAACCGGAACCGGAATCACGGTCTCCCTGAACTTGCCGGTTGCCTCATCGAACTCTTCTTCGATCTCATAGCGAACCTTCTCCCAGGTTGCCGGTCCAACCTCAAACTCTTCATCTTCGACCCGCACGGTTACTCCGCCGGTCTTGGGCAGGTCAACAACCTCGCCAATGGTGCCGTTCACCCAGCGCTTGACCAGTTGCCCGTTGGAGTTTCGCTTGGTAGCGCTGTCGTCGTTCTTAATGAACATGACTTGCGCGCCTACCTTGAGTTCAAGCACCGGCTCCGCGGGGAGCTGGTTGCCAAAGGCGCGTTCATCGTTGCCTGAGAATGTGGCGTTGAAGGTCTTGGACTTTGATTCGATTCTGGCCAGTCGGTTGAAGTTCACCGAGTTGACGGTTTCGTTGATTGTTGCGAGGCGGATCACGTCGTCGTGCCCGGGGAAGCGGTTTCCGGCTTGGTTTATCACGTC
>JBJTMG010000073.1:0-6355 GCA_046063415.1 Micrococcales bacterium | reverse complement strand
GAACCTCGAAGGTGGCAGGAGTTCCGTCTGGCAAGAAAGACAAAAACTCTGTTTACTTTCCAAGCGCTGCAAAATCTAGTTGGAACTGGCGTAGCAGCGCTCTACCCTTGGCCAAGGCATCATTACCCTCAGCAATTTTTGAAGTGTCCTGCTCTTCAAGAGCAGCTGTAACAAGTGTCATTCCTTTCGCCTGAAAATTCCAGCCGTCCACAAACTCTTGGTGAATCGCATGCAGCTCTTGGTTTGCAGGGTTGATGGCTTCAAGTTCTCCGATGAAAGCTTGAACGTCTGGCAACAAGCTGACCAGTTCTTCATAGGTTGTGGCATCGTCGACGTAATTTTCCCCTGTCACAGAACCGTACCTGTCAAGCAGATCGGACTCCGTGAATCCAAGAGCTAATACTTTCTCTCGGTAGGACGCGATTTCGATTTTCGAAGGAAGCTTTTGCGTGTTTTCTTCAACTGAAACTGATCCAGCGCCTGACTTGGCTCCTGTCGCGTAGTTGTTAACTGTACAGCCAGTTACTGCTGACACGATGGCTAGGAGCACACTCACGAGAACGAGATTTTTTTTCAATTTTCCCCCTCAAACATTTCATGACAACTTTAACCATACGACTGTCAAATAGGCGAAAAACGATTTTCTTGTCTGCTGGGCGGGTCAGCCCGAGGCTGATTAATACCTCCAAGCACCCCTCGAACAATTTCGGTCTTAGAAAGTCAGCAAATCTGGTCCCACGCAGGGTTCAAGATTTCTGAGTTCGGGCCGATTGCGCCCCCGGTAGGAATCGAACCTACGACCAAGAGATTAGAAGGCTCTTGCTCTATCCACTGAGCTACGGAGGCATGGCCGAGTCGACTCGGCCTCTACAAGTTTAGTCAGCGGTCGTGTCCTGCACAGACAGGCGTTGATTGGTCAGGCGCTGGCCCTAGCCCGCCAATAGACTTGGGGAATTATGAGCGAAGGCGCGTACATTTGGTTCGAAGTGGTTTCAATGGTGGCAATTACGGGTATCTTGATTGCCGACTTACTGGTGATATTCAAACGACCTCATATTCCTTCGGCCAAGGAATCAGCCATATGGATTTCGGCTTACGCGGTCTTAGCTCTGGTATTCGCCGGCATACTCTGGCAGTTCGTTAGTCCAGCAAAATCCAGCGAATTCCTAGCCGGTTGGCTTACTGAATACAGCCTTAGCGTTGACAACCTCTTTGTCTTTGTTCTGATCATGAGTCGCTTTTCGGTTCCAAAAAAGTACCAGCAAGAGGTACTAATGGTTGGCGTCATCATGGCTTTGACGCTGCGCGGTGTCTTTATAGTGATTGGTTCGGCGCTGATAGAGCAGTTCAGCGCGATCTTCTATCTCTTTGGTGCGTTCCTGCTGTACACCGCCTTCCACCAGGCTTTCCGCAGTGAGGGTGATGACGAAGAAACGGAAAGCCGTCTGATCATTTGGTTGCGCAAGCGAATCAGTGTTTCGGAAGGTTATGACGGCGCGAAACTGCGCACGGAGGTCAACGGACGCAAGGTATTCACACCGATGATCGTGGTTTTCTTGGCGATTGCTTTGACCGATGTGATGTTTGCGTTCGATTCGATCCCGGCAATTTTCGGTATCACCACAGATTCATTTATTGTCTTCACCGCCAACGTCTTTGCCCTGATGGGTTTGCGTCAGCTTTACTTTCTACTCGGCGGGCTGCTCGACAAACTGGAGTACCTCAAGTACGGCATTTCTTTCATACTGGCGTTTATCGGATTCAAACTGGTTGCGCATGCCCTGCATGTCAATGAGCTTCCCTTTGTGAACGGCGGAAAGGCGGTTGAGTGGGCACCCGAGATTTCGAGCAACACCTCGCTACTAGTCATCGTTGCTTCAATCGCGGTTTCGGCGGTGGCTAGCCTGACCAAGGCTCGCCTCAAGAGGTCATAAACCTAACCGACCCAAGGAATACCCCTAGTTGACATGGGGTTGGCTACCTGTAGAGGATGCTCGACAATCTCTTTTGTGGCATTATTTTCCTAGGTAAATACTTTTTCGGAGGAACCCGTGCATCGCTTAGCCAAACTCTCACTTGCCAACCGCTCGGTGGTTGCACTAATCACAATCATCATTGCCATTGCTGGCTTGATCTCCATGGGTTCGCTACGACAGGAGCTTTTTCCATCAATTGAAGTACCGCAAGCTGCCATTGTGACGGCGTATCCGGGTGCCTCGCCAACCGTGGTAGACAGCCAGGTTAGTAGGCCAATCGAGACGGCAGTGGCATCGCTTGACGGCGTGAGCAGCACCAGCACCAACTCACAATCGAGCCTCTCGGTTGTTCGAGTGAGTTTTGAGTTTGGCACCACCACGGTTCAGGTAAAGGAACGACTCGCGGCTGCGTTGGCTGGCCTAGGCACTCTGCCTTCCACGGTGGAGCCAAAAATAATTTCCGGAAGTCTCGACAGTATTCCTGTTGTGGTTCTTGGTATATCAGCTAACTCCGGGGATAACTCGTCGCTTAACGGCACACTGTCCGACGTTGCCACCCCGATGCTCAGCCCAATCAACGGCGTTAGAGACGTGACAATTTCTGGTGTAACCGAAAAGCGAATCAACCTAACGCTGAAGGAGTCGGTCCTCAAAGCCAACAACCTTACCCAGCAGTCAATTGTCACGGCCTTGCAAACCAATGGTTTTGTGATTCCAGCCGGAACTATCAACGACTCCAAGGGGCAGCTGACCATTCAGGTGGGAACCCCGGTTGAGTCCATCGAAGCCTTCAAAAATCTTCCACTGATCTCTTCCAAAACCACCACTAGCGTTCCTTCGCTTAGCTCTCTAATGGGATCTGGGGCTAACACTGGAGGCTTCCCTGGAGCTGGAACTGGCGGCACTGGGGCTGGAACACCGGGAACCGGCTCAGGAACGGGTGGATTCCCTTCGGGCGGAACGGGCACGGGAACGGGAACCGGCTCAGGAACTGGATTCGGCACCGGGACCTCGATCCCAAGTCTCACACCAACAGTCACCACGAGCATCAAGGTGCTCAAGGTTTCAGATGTAGCCACTGTCAAACTGGTTGATTCGCCGGAGTCTTCGATTTCACGTGTGAATGGCAAGCCAAGCCTGGCAATCTTGCTAACCAAGACTCAGGACGGAAACACCGTATCCATTAGTCACGATGTGGCCAAGATTCTTCCCGAGCTCCAGAAGAAGTTGGGTGCAGTGACGATCGTCACCGTGTTTGATCAAGCACCCTATGTAGAAAAGTCGCTCGAGAGTCTGACCAGCGAGGGCCTGCTGGGTCTTGGTTTTGCAATCGTTGTGATTCTGCTATTCCTGCTTTCGGTGCGCAGCACGCTGGTGACCGCAATCTCAATTCCTACCTCGGTATTGATCACCTTTATCGGCCTCAACACCGCAGGGTATTCGCTCAACCTCTTTACCTTGAGCGCGCTAACCATTGCCATTGGTCGTGTGGTCGATGACTCGATTGTGGTCATTGAAAACATCAACCGACACCTTGCCTACGGCGAGCCAAAGAAGCAAGCGGTCCTGAATGCTGTTCGCGAGGTAGCCTCTGCGGTTACCGCTGCCACCATAACAACCGTCGCTGTATTCCTTCCGATTGCTCTGGTCGGCGGACTCGTGGGCCAGTTGTTCCGTCCGTTCGCATTCACATTTGCCATTGCTCTGGTGGCTTCGTTAGCGGTTTCCCTGACGATTGTTCCCGTACTTGCCTACTGGTTCATGAAGGCACCCAAGGTTGACCCCAACCTGAGTGAGGAAGATGCCGCCAAGGCCGCAGAAGCTGTTCGAGAGGCTACCGAAGCTAAGGAGCGCAAGAGCTGGCTGCAGCGCGGCTACCTGCCGGTGCTAAAAACCACTCAGGCTCACCCGGTTGTGACCCTGATTGCCGCATTCGTGGTTCTGATTGCCACATTTGGTCTGGTGCCGCAGCTAAAGACCAACTTCATTGGTAACTCAGACTCCAACGCCTTTGTCCTGACTCAGGAACTCAAGGCAGGTGCCAGCCTGGCCCAGAAAGACGCCGCCGCCGCCAAACTCGAAGCGCTGCTGCTATCTGAGAAAGACGTGAAGGTAGTCCAAACCTCAATCGGTTCAACCGGTGACGGTCGGGTGGCGTTTGGTGCAGCCGCTGGTGGCATTCAGCACCAAATCACAACCACCGATGGTATCGACCAGCTGGCCTTGCAGAAGCGAGTGCTCGACGCGGCTGCCGCCGACTCAAGCATGGGAACCGTCAAGCTTCAGCAGGGCGGCAGCTTCGGCAGCTCTGGAACCATCGATGTAAAGGTGACCGGCACCAACGAGGCAGCTGTGAAAGCGGGTGTAGATGCGGTTGCCAAGGCCATGGCTGGCACCAAGAACGTGACCGAGATAACCAACTCGCTCGCGGTAGACCAGCGCACCTTGCAAATCACCGTAGACCGGAAAAAGGCCGCTCAGCAAGGACTCACCGAAGTTGCTGTTTCGGGCATTGTGGCCGGAATCATGAACCCCAGCTCAATCGGCAAGCTAAACATTGATACGGTTTCAACCCCTATTTACGTTGTCAAAACCGATACGCCAAGCAAGATTTCCGAAATCAAGGCAATCAAGATCCCAACCGCAACCGGTTCTGTGGCTCTATCCAAGATTGCCGATGTCAAGGAGGTATTGGTCCCAACCAGCATCACCAGCGAAAAGGGCGATCGAACCGCAACGGTTTCTTTGAAGCCAAGCGGCGACAACCTTGGAGCGATAACCACCGAGGTTACCTCGCGTCTTGCCAAGGTTGAGCTTCCGACTGGTGCAACCGCCAGCGTAGGAGGAGTCAGCAAGGACCAGGCCGACTCGTTCGGGCAGCTAGGAATTGCTCTGCTTGCTGCGATCGCGATTGTCTACATTGTCATGGTGGCGACGTTCCGGAGCATCTTGCAGCCGATTCTTTTGCTCACCTCAATTCCGTTTGCGGCAACCGGAGCCTTTGTGGCACTGCTGGTTACCGACACCGCGCTGGGCGTACCCGCTCTAATCGGCATGCTTTTGCTCGTAGGCATCGTGGTAACAAACGCGATTGTGCTGATTGACCTAATGAATCAGTATCGGGAACAGGGAATGCCAACCAAAGATGCCATTTTCAACGGTGCTCGCCAGCGTCTGCGCCCAATTCTCATGACGGCGCTAGCTACGATTTTTGCCCTGACGCCAATGGCGATGGGGCTAACGGGCGGCGGTGGATTCATTTCCAAGCCACTTGCGGTAGTGGTGATTGGTGGCTTGTTCTCGAGCACGCTCCTGACTCTGGTGATTGTGCCAGTTCTGTATTGGCTAGTTGCGGGTCGCAAGGAACGCAAGGCTGAGAGGGCCGCCAGAGGGCCAAAAGCGCCAAAGCGGGTAAAGCGCGCAACGGCAAAAACAGCCTAAGTGCAACTAAAATGAGGAGGTCGCCGACGGTGTCGGTGGCCTCCTCTACTACTTGGAATGTGATTACTATTACCAACAACCTGGTCTGGATTGACTGTGAAATGACCGGTCTCGACCCCGAAAAAGACTGCCTGGTAGAGGTAGCAGTGGTAATCACGGACTCAGATCTGAATGTTCTAGATGCCGGTCTTGACGTGGTTATCAAACCTCGGCCTGATTCGCTGGCAAACATGAGTGACTTTGTTCGGAACATGCATACCGAATCCGGACTTATCAACGAGTTTGAAACCGGCTTGGACCTGCAAGAAGCCGAAAGAATCGTTCTGGATTACGTAAAAAAGTTTGTGCCGAATGTTAAAGACGCCCCGCTCGCGGGCAACACCATTGGAACCGACCGCATGTTCCTGAATCGGTACATGCCAGCGCTTGATCAGCACCTGCACTACAGGAACATCGATGTCTCGAGCATTAAGGAGCTCAGCAGGCGCTGGTATCCTCGGGTCTACTTCCAGATGCCCAAGAAGTCGGGCGGGCACCGGGCTCTGGCGGATATCCTCGAGTCAATCCAAGAGCTCAAGTACTATCGCCAGACCGTCTTTGTGCCGCTACCGGGTCCAACTTCCGAAGAGGCAATGGCGGCAGCAGCGGGAGTGGCTGGTCTCTAGGTCAGCGCAACTGATAGACTCTAAAGGTTGTTGTGCCTTAGGGCGCTTCACATGGTGGGTATAGCTCAGCTGGTAGAGCACCTGGTTGTGGTCCAGGGGGTCGCGGGTTCAAGTCCCGTTACTCACCCCAAATAAAAAGTGACCGACTGAACGTCGGTCACTTTTTCGTTTAAGCGGGCACCGAAGCCCGATTACCTTTTACAACCAGATTCGTGAGGCAAAACCGGGCGGAAAAATACCGAAGCAGCCTGACCGCTGGGCATGAGCCACAGG
>JBJTMG010000072.1:0-22773 GCA_046063415.1 Micrococcales bacterium | reverse complement strand
CACCACGACCACGAAGCTGTTACTGGATCGGACGCCAAGGCACTGCACTAGTCAAGGTTCACAGAGCGGCTGGGGTTTCGACCCCAGCCGCTTTCCTTTTCTTTGGTGACTGTTCGCTCTGTTGAGTGTCTGATGCTGGCGCGGCTCGAACAAACCGCTCTTTACGAGGAGTCGTGAGTAAATAGGTTGCAGGCTTGAGCCCCCTCCCCTCAGACACCTCTAAACAAGGGTTCCGGTTCTCCCCCCCCCCCTCCTGCACCGATTTGCCTCGGATTAGGCTTGAGCCTTGCACAACTGCTCGATACCGTATTCTTTCCCCCTGGGTTTCGTCAAAACCGGCGGATGTAGCGTGATACCTAGATTGCGCGCAGATGTCAGCAATCTTAGGATCCACTAGGCCAGAGCTAGCAGATGGGCGAAAAGCGCTTGATTAGATAAAACAAGAAAAGGCCCCAGAGATTACTCTGGGGCCTTTTCAGTTATGAAACTAGTGAGCGTGCTGTCCTCGGCTGTGCTCAAAGACAAAGCCAACGAGTGCCACCAATGCTAGTGGTACTCCAATGAAAGTCAGCCACGGGCCAACTGCCAGTGACGCAAACGAAACAGCTCCGCCAATACCGAGCATGAATGGCCACCAGCTCCAGGGGCTGTAAAAACCGATTTCGGCATCGCCGTCTTCGATGTTGGCATCAAGGCGGTCCTCTGGAGCAGCGCCCATGACCTTGGCGGTCTTATTGATGTAGAAGTAGATAAAACCAGACAGGAATACCAACATTCCAATGGCCGCGGTACCAATAATCTCTACGTTCTTATCCTTGGATACCGAGTATGACCAGTAACCATAGACCGCGGCGTCAACTAGGTAGAAGACAGTCAGAAGAAGAAATAGTTTGGCGTTGGTCTTCATGTGTTATCCCTTCTTGACCTCAGAAGCCTTGGCTTCTGGCGCTGCGAACTCTGGGTGGTTCAGATCGAAAGCTGGAGACTCCGAACGCACTCGGGGAATCGACGTGAAGTTGTGACGAGGGAACGGACTTGCGGTAGCCCATTCCAGTGAACGCCCATAGCCCCAAGGGTCGTTTGCAGTGACCTTTACACCCTTGCGGTGAGTGATGTAGACATTCCATAGGAACGGAATCATGGAGAGAGCCAAGAAGATGGTTCCGCTAGTTGAAATGATGTTGAGCTCTGTAAAGCCGTCGGTTGGCAAGTAGCTTGCGTAGCGACGAGGCATACCCATGACACCCAACCAGTGCTGAATTAGGAAGGTTGTGTGGAAGCCAACGAACAAGAGCCAGAAGTGTATTTTGCCAAGTGTTTCGTTCAGCATCTTTCCGGTCATTTTTGGCCACCAGAAGTAGAAACCAGCGAACATTGCGAACACGACTGTTCCGAAGATCACGTAGTGGAAGTGGGCAACCACAAAGTAGCTGTCCGACAGGTGGTAGTCAAGAGCTGGAGAAGCCAGAATGACTCCTGTCAAACCACCAAAAATGAAGGTGGTAAGGAATCCAAGTGACCAGAGCATTGGAGTCTCAAAGGTCACGGATCCGCGCCAGAGCGTGCCAATCCAGTTGAATACCTTCACACCGGTAGGTACCGCGATGAGCATGGTGGTTAGAGCGAAGAACGGCAACAGGACATCGCCGGTTACATACATGTGGTGCGCCCAGACCGTCATGGAAAGTGCAGCGATCGCGATGGTTGCGTAGACAAGCGTCTTGTATCCAAAAATTGGCTTGCGGCTGAACACCGGGAAAATCTCCGAAACGATTCCAAAGAATGGAAGCGCCAAGATGTAAACCTCGGGGTGGCCAAAGAACCAGAACAGGTGCTCCCAAAGCATTGGGCCACCGTTAGCTGGATCGAACAAGTGCGCACCGAATCGGCGGTCGGCGCCCATAGCGAACAGAGCCGCTGCCAGTGGAGGGAAGCACATGATCACCAGAATGGATGTAACGAGAGTGTTCCACGTGAAGATTGGCAGGCGGAACATGGTCATGCCTGGCGCACGCATTGTCAAAATGGTGGTGATGAAGTTAACGCCACCCATGATGGTTCCGAAACCGCTTAGAGCGAGGCCGAAAACCCACAAGTCCCCACCGATGCCAGGGCTGAAGGTTGTGCTGGAAAGCGGCTGGTAGGCGAACCAACCGAACGAAGCAGCACCCTGAGGCGTGAAGAAACCAGCCACGGCCACGAACGAACCAAAGAAGTAGAACCAGTAAGCGATTGCGTTCAGACGAGGGAAGGCTACGTCTGGTGCTCCGATTTGTACCGGCATCAGGACGTTCGCGAAGCCCGCAAAAAGAGGGGTTGCGAACATAAGAAGCATGATGGTGCCGTGCATTGTGAATAGCTGGTTGTACTGCTCTTTAGTGGCAACAATCTCCAGACCAGGCAGAGTGAGTTGCGCACGAATCACCAAGGCCATGATGCCACCGATGATGAAGTACAGGAACGAGGTAATCAGGTACAGATACCCGATTTTCTTGTGGTCTGTGGTGGTTAGCCAATCGACCAGGATGCGACCCTTGCTCTTCTTGGCAGGGGTTCCGGCCTTGGTTGCGGTAGCGGTAGCCATTTGTCTTATCCTTTAGTTTTCGCTAGTCCTGAGGAGCCTTGTTACCAGGAAGGTTTGAGTTTCTCTGGTAGGTGAGATCGAGCTGACCGATGTTACCAGCGGCAGCAAGATCTGCTAGGTGCTTGTCGTACTCAGCCTGCGTTACAACCTTTACGTTGAAAAGCATTGCCGAGTGGAACTCACCGCAAAGCTCAGCGCACTTACCCTTGAAGGTTCCAAGTTCCGTAGGAGTGAAATACATGCGATTGGTCTTTCCAGGGAACATGTCCTTTTTGTAAAGGAAGTCGATTACCCAGAAAGAGTGGATGACGTCGCGAGAAGTAAGGTCAATCTCGACTCGCTTGTCGATCGGTAAATAGAGAGTAGGAAGAGCTGCCTCGGTCTGAGCGTTTGGGCCATCCTGGTACTGAATACCTGCATCGAAAACGTTGGCGTTTACGTAATTGAAGTCCCAGCTCCACTGCTTTCCAACGACCTGGATGGTGACCTCAGGGTTGTTTTCGGTCTCAATCGCGGTCATGGTCTTAGCTGTAAACGCAAAGAATCCAATCACCAAAATGAACGGCACAACGGTAAACAGGGTCTCGATTGGCATGTTGTAACGAAGCTGAACCGGAAGTCCAGTTTCGCCACGCCTGCGTCGGTAAGCGATGAGAGCAAATGCCATGAGGCCCCAGGAAATCACGCCAACCGCGAGAAGAACTATCCAGGAGGAGTTCCACAGCCCAACAATGGAACTGGTGTGGTTGGTGGTGTTTCCGCTTCCCGGAAGGTAACCAGTTTTTAGGTCCTCCGCGGAACAACCTGTGAGCATAAGTAGCGAAGCGGCGGCCGGAACGGCGGCCCACTTCAGTCCACGCTTAGAAAGCACAATCGACCCTTCAAAAATTCGAATTGTTACCCGCTAAGTCTATTCCTCTGAGCGCCTCGGCAACCGCAAAAAAGCGCGGTTTTGCAACTGTTTTGGGCTTAAAAAGTTTTCGCCCCGGAACCAAACAGTTTCGGGGCGAAAAGACCGGCTTGCCGATGGGAAATCTAGTTGAAGCTGTCTCCACAGGCACATGAACCTTGGGCGTTTGGATTGTCAATGACAAAACCCTGCTTCTGGATGGTGTCTTCAAAGTCAATAGTGGCGCCATCTAGGTAAGGGATGCTCATTTGGTCAACAACTACCTCTACCCCGTCGAACTCGCGCACCGCGTCGTTCTCGGCAATGAGGTCATCGAAGTAAAGCTTGTAGATCATGCCGGAGCAACCACCCGACTCAACCTCAATGCGAAGTCGAAGGTCATCGCGCCCTTCGCCCTCAATGAGGCTCTTGACCTTTGCCTGGGCGGTATCCGTTAGCAATACTCCGTGAGTCAAAGTTTGCGACATTTTAGATTTCCTTTACTTCTGTGCTTGAGACGATTCTAAGTCGTAACACTTGATAAAAGTAAGTGGTTAGCTACCGAGTTCATTCCCACCCAACAGCATCAGAGCCTCCGCGAGCATGCCGTTTCGAAGGGTTTCTAGGTGAACCGACTCATTTGGGCTGTGTGCGCGGCTATCTGGATCTTCAACACCGGTAACCAGAATCTGCGCCGTAGGGAAAAGCTCCACCAAGTCGGCAATAAATGGAATGGAGCCACCAATGCCAATATCTACCGAGGAATGTCCGTAGCTGGCGGTGAGAGCACTTTCCATGAGCGGCTTTGCCCAACCCGATTCGTTCACGAGGTACGGTTTGCCAAGCTCAACATCGTGGAAAATCAGCTTTGCCCCAAATGGCAGGTGAGCGTTCAAGTGAGCACGAAGGAGCTCGAGTGCCGCCTCTGGGTCCTGCCCAGGCGCTATCCTCATGCTGATTTTTGAACGAACGCTTGGCAGCAGAGTGTTTGAGGACAGAGCTACCGATTGCCCATCTATGCCGATCACTGTTATTGCCGGCTTGGTCCAGTTGCGATCGAGTATGCTGCCGTCACCAATCTGAGTAACACCGTCTAAAAGCCCTGAATCTCGGCGCAGGTCAGCCTCTGTGTAGTCGAGTTGGGCAGCTTTCCCGTTTACCAAACCCTGAACGGCAACATTTCCACGCTCATCGTGCAGCGAAGCCAGCAGTCGAATCGTGGCCATCATGGCATCTGGCACCACTCCCCCGAACATGCCCGAATGCACAGCATGGTCAAGAGTTCTTACCTCGATGACTTGCGACACCAGCCCTCGAAGGGTTGTGGTTATTGCCGGAACCTCGGTGTTCCAGTTTCCAGAATCCGCAACGATAATGACGTCTGCCTTGAGATCGTCTTGGTTCTGCGAAAGGAAGTTTCTAAAACTTGGGCTTCCGGCCTCTTCTTCGCCCTCAATAAAAACCGATATTCCCAAATCGAAGTCAGCTCCGGCAACCTCTTTCAAGGTTTTTAGGGCAACCAGGTGAGCCACGATTCCGGCCTTGTCGTCGGCCGCTCCGCGACCGTACATTCGTCCCCCAACCACGGTTGGCTCGAACGGTGGCGTCTGCCAAATGCTCTCATCCCCCGGTGGCTGGACATCGTGGTGTGCGTAAAGCAAAATGTGAGGCTTGCCATTTTTAGCCGCCCGCCGTGCAACTACGGCCGGCGAACCGAGCTTGTCTGGGGCACTTTCATCAACCGGTGCTCGCCGAATATCAACGAAGTCAAAAATCTGAAGTTCCCGAAGTAGTTCTGCAACTGTTTCGGCGCTACGTACCAGATTCTGTGGGTCAAACGCTTCCCACGCTATGCCTGGAATCCGGACGAGATCACCAAGAGTACCCAAGGCATTTGGGAAGTTAGATTGGACAATGCTTCTGGCACTTGAAATCACTGATTCTGGCAACAGGGCTTGGTTGTTCATAGAGGTAATCTTATTGAGCAACCCAAGATGAGGACTCCATGACAGACCAAGCGACCAACGAAGAAAAAAAGGGCAAGGGTCACGCTACGCCATCACGCAAGGACCGCGAAGCCGCTCGCAAAAAGCTGATTGTCGGAGACAAGACCAAGGAAGCGAAGAAGGCAGCAAGAGCCAAGTCTCGTGAGGAATCCATGAAGATTCGCGCGGCTATGAGCGCCGGAGACGATCGTTACCTGACCGCTAGAGATAAGGGGCCGCAACGCAGACTGGTGCGCGACCTAGTGGATGCACGCTTCTCTGTTGGAGAACTAATGATTCCACTAATGGTCGTTGTCCTTATCTTCTCAAACATCAACAACAGCCTCATCCAGGTGATTTTGGTACTCACCATGTGGGCATTGATGATTGCCATTGTGTTAGATGGATTCCTAATTGGCCGTCAGGCGAACAAGATTGTTGCGGCGAGGTTCGGCGCGGACAAAGTCGAAAAAGGACTCCGCTGGTACGCCGCAGTTCGCAGCACACAACTCAGAGCCATGAGGCTTCCCAAACCGCAGGTGAAACGCGGAACAAAAGTCAGCTAAACCACATCGAGCACTGTCGACATTCACAAAGGAGTGAAAGTGTCAAACCCTCAAGAGGGCGTGAATCTCAACGATTTGCTACCTCAGGTCATGAATGGCCTGACTGAACTGAAAAGCAGCTATGGGGAGTATCCCATGCATCCCAGCCAACAGGTCAGTCCGGCGGCAGCCCAAGAGGTTTTAGCGGAGCTACTCGAGCGACTAGAGGGTAACGCTCCCCTTTACAGTCGGGGCTACATCGGCCAGATGCTAAAACCGCCTCATCCGGTTGCCGTAGCCGCTTACCTCGCCACAATGCAGATAAACCCAAACAACCATTCCATCGATGGCGGACGCGCAACCACTCTCATGGAGCGTGAAGTTCTTGAGCAGATGGCTGCGATGTTTGATTATCCGACGGATTATCTGGGCCACCTCACCTGGAGTGGCACCACAGCGAATCTAGAGGGGCTCTGGGTTAGTCGCGAGTTGAGACCCGACAAAGCAATAGTTTTCAGCAAAGACGCTCACTACACTCACGCGCGCATGGCCGAGGTGCTAAACGTGCCCAGCATCGGTATCCCAACAGACGCCGAAGGCAAGATGAACCTAGTGGCACTTGAGGAACAACTGCAGCAGGGAAATGTTTCGGTAGTTGTTGCGACACTTGGAACAACTGGGCTTGGTGCAATTGATCCATTGGCGGAGATTTTGGCTCTCGCTAAGAAATACCAAGTTAGAGTGCACGTCGATGCAGCTTACGGTGGATTCTTCAAACTGATACTCGACCTGCTAGAGCCAGAAACGGCTAGGCACTTTTCGGTGATCGGTCAGGCCGATTCCATCGTTGTAGACCCTCACAAACAGGGTTTGCAGCCTTACGGAAGCGGTTCGGTGTTCTTCAAAGACCATACTGTAGGCCGGTTCTACAAACATGACTCCCCTTACACGTATTTCGCATCCAAAGACGTTCACTTTGGAGAAATTCAGCTCGAAACTTCGCGTGCAGGGGCGTCCGCAGCCGCATTTTGGGCCACCACCAAGGTTCTTCCGCTTAGCCGCTCGGGGCTCGGTGAAGTCTTGGCAGCGCAGCGCAGAGCGACCATGCACTGGTTCAAACTTCTGTCAGATAGCCAGTATCTGGTGCCGTATCAGGCTCCAGAACTCGACATTTTGGCGTACTTCCCGAAAGTTTCCAAGATGTCCGAGATTGATCAAATTAGCGAGCAGGTGTTCCGCGAGGCCTTCAACGCGCCTCGGGCCGATCAACTCCACCTGGCAGAGTACAAAGTTTCCGCCGAGGCTCTGCTTGCCCGAGGCCACAGCATTGAGGCAGACATTCCAGTTGCACGCATTTTGCGTAGCGTTGTGATGAAGCCTGAACACGAACCGGTTATCGCCGACATCCACTCTCGGATTGAGTCAATAACTAAAGCCCTCATAACCAACGAATAAGACAACGAACAGCCTAGGGAGGCAGAAATGAAGTACAGGTACCTGGGAAACAGTGGTTTCAAGGTTTCCGAACTCACCTATGGAAACTGGATTACACACGCAGGACAGATTGGCAATGACGCCGCTATCGCTACCGTTCACGCGGCCCTCGATGGTGGTATCACCAGTTTTGACACGGCAGATGTGTACTCGAACCTCGCTGCCGAAGCAGTCTTGGGCGAAGCACTGAAGGGTCAACGTAGGTCTGGTCTTGAGATTTTCACTAAGTGCTACTGGCCAGTGGCTGATCGTCGTCCAAATGATCACGGACTTTCCCGTAAGCACATCATGGAATCGATTAACGGGTCATTGCAACGCCTCAACACTGATTATGTTGACCTATACCAAGCGCATCGTTACGACGTCGAAACGCCCCTGGAAGAGACCATGCAGGCCTTCGCCGACATTGTTAGGCAAGGCAAGGCTCTTTACATTGGCGTATCCGAGTGGAATGCAAAGCAAATCAGCGAAGGCCACGCGCTAGCCAAGCAGATGGGATTCCAGCTCATTTCGAACCAGCCTCAGTACAGCATGCTCTGGCGTGTAATTGAGTCCGAGGTAATTCCCACTTCTGAGGCCCTTGGTGTTTCTCAGATTGTTTGGTCACCCATGGCACAGGGAATTTTGACCGGAAAATACCTGCCGGGACAACCCGCCCCAGAGGGTTCAAGAGGGTCTGACGAAAAAGCGGGCTCCTTCATGCAGGACTGGTTGAAAGACGAGGTTCTGACAAAGGTTCAAAACCTCAAGCCTCTTGCCGAAGAACTAGGACTCACCATGGCACAGTTTGCACTTGCTTGGACCCTGCAAAACCCAAATGTCTCCTCGGCTATTGTGGGCGCTACAAAACCCGAACAAATTACCTCAAACCTGGGTGCTGTTGGTGTCGAAATCCCAGCCGAGATCATGGCCAAGGTAGACGAGGCACTTGAGGGACTGATCTCATCTGACCCAGCCCTCACCAAGAGCCCGGAAGCCCGCTTGGTCTAGTGCCTGGAGCGATTTAACTTTCGGGCCCAAAGCGGTCCCTGGTAAATAAAGCCGGTGTAACCCTGAACTAGGGTTGCACCGTTCTTTATTCTTTCCTGAACATCATTTGCCGTCTCGACTCCACCCACCGATACGATTGCGCACTTTCCAGCAAGTTTTCCAGCCAAAAGCCCGAGGACTTCTAGTGACCTATTTTTGAGCGGGGCGCCAGAGAGCCCCCCATCACCCATTGCCTGAACTTGCTCAGGGTCGGTTACAAGATTCGCTCGCGAAATGGTGGTGTTGGTCGCAATAACACCGGCCAAGTTCAGCTCAACAGCCAGTTCCGCGACCGCAAGAATGTCTTCGTTGGCCAAGTCTGGGGCTATTTTCACCAGCACCGGTAGCCCTAGCGACTCTTCTTGAACAGCAGTTAACACGGGCCTCAGCGCTTCAACCGATTGAAGAGAACGCAGACCCGGGGTGTTTGGCGATGACACATTCACCGCAAGATAATCGGCAAAAGGGGCCAAAAGTCGAGCGCTGGTGCGGTAGTCACTTGCGGCATCTTCGACAGGCGTTACCTTGCTCTTGCCGATGTTTACACCGATGATTGGCAGGTCGCTGCCATACTTAGCCCGGAGCTTTCCGAGGCGTGTCGCTACTGCCTCAGCCCCGTGATTATTAAATCCCATGCGGTTTATCAGCGCCCGGTCTGACGGCAAACGAAAGAGCCTTGGCTTTGGATTTCCCGGCTGAGGCAGGGCCGTTACTGTTCCAATTTCCACGTGAGAAAACCCAAGGTCGCCAAGAGCTCGAATAGCGACAGCATTCTTGTCAAAGCCGGCAGCCAACCCGAACGGGCCACTGAACTCAAGCCCAAATGCAGAGACTTTAGTAGTGTCCTTGACGCGAAGTGCTCCCAGTTGAGTGACCCCTAAGAACTTAGCGATTCTGAGCCCAAAAACCACGACGTGGTGAATGAACTCGGGATCGAGTCGTTTGAAAACGACCCTAAACACCAGCTGATAGAGCAACTAGAGCCCCTGCTATCCCTGGTTCGCCTTGGAAATAATCAACTCTCGAACTCGACCGGCATCGGCCGAACCCTTCATGGCCTGCATTACTGCACCAATGACAGCACCTGCGGCTTGAACTTTACCCTCGCGGATTTTCTCGAGCACATCGGGTTGCTTAGCTAACGCCTCATCGATGGCAGCAAGCAGAGCTGAATCATCCGAAACTACTTCGAGCCCACGGGATGCAACGATCTCCTCAGGTGACCCTTCGCCCGCAAGTACGAAGGTGAGCACCTCTCGAGCCAAACGGTCGTTAATCTTGCCCGCGTCTACCAGAGCAGTAAGTTGCGCAACTTGCTCGGGGGTTATCGCTAGATCGGAAATGTCCTGATCTTGGCTGTTCGCGATTCGAGCGAGCTCGCCAGTCCACCATTTGCGAGCTGCTTGAGGCTTGGCGCCAGCAGCCACGGTTTCGGAAATCTGGTCGAGAAGACCCGAGTTGACTACATCGCGGAATTCAAGATCGCTGAAAGCCCACTCGGCCTGAAGGCGCTTGCGGCGCTCGGCTGGCTTCTCGGGCAGTTGCGCCCGAAGACCCTCAATGAGTTCTTGAGAAGGCTGAACCGGCACCAAGTCTGGTTCAGGAAAGTAGCGGTAATCGTCGGCATCGCTCTTTGGTCTACCAGCGCTGGTGGAGCCCTTGTCCTCGTGCCAGTGGCGCGTTTCCTGGATAATCGATCCGCCCTTGGCGAGGATTGCCGCCTGGCGCTGAATTTCGTAGCGAACTGCACGCTCAATTGAGCGGAGCGAGTTTACGTTCTTGGTCTCGGTTCGAGTACCAAGTTTCTCTTGCCCGTGAGGGCGAATCGAGACGTTGGCATCACACCGCACGTTTCCACGCTCCATGCGAGCATCGGATACGTTCAAGGCCTTAACGATTTCGCGAATCGAACGCACATAAGCGGCGGCGAGTTCGGGGGCCTCTGCTCCCGCACCAAAGATGGGTTTAGTGACGATTTCAACCAGGGGCACACCTGCACGGTTGTAGTCAACCAGGCTGTACTCAGCGCCGTGAATACGACCTGTAGCGCCGCCCATGTGTGTTAGTTTTCCAGCGTCTTCTTCCATGTGGGCGCGCTCGATGCCTACGGTGAACACCTTGCCGCTTGGAACTTCAATGTCAATTGAGCCTTCGAACGCAATGGGCTCGTCATACTGCGAAGTCTGGAAATTCTTAGCCAGGTCTGGGTAGAAGTAGTTTTTTCTAGCGAATCGGCCAGTTGGAGCAATCTGACAATCGAGCGCAAGTCCAATTGAAATGCTCGACTCGACGGCCTTCTTGTTAACCGCAGGAAGCGACCCTGGCAGGCCCAGGCAGATGGGGCAAACATTGGTGTTTGGCTCGTCGCCAAACTGGTTGGCGCAGCCACAGAACATCTTGGTGTTTGTGTTCAGCTCAACGTGGACCTCAAGTCCAATGACAACCTCATAAAGCTCAAGAGCCTTTTCGTAGTCCATTAGTTCGGCTTTAGCCATTAGTTGACCTCAATCTCAGGAGCGAAATCCATCATGCTCTGTCCCCACTGTTGCTCATAAATCCGTTCAAGCACGGCACCAACGTGGTACAGACGAGAGTCCTGGTGGGCTGGCGCTAGGAACTGGATACCAACGGGTAGGTTGTCTTCTGGTGCAGTTCCCATGGGCACTGAGATTCCGGGGATTCCGGCTAGGTTTGCAGGAATCGTTGCAATGTCATTTAGGTACATAGCCAGTGGGTCATCGACCTTCTGACCAATCTTGAACGCCGTGGTTGGTGCGGTTGGTGAAACCAATACGTCAACTTGAGCGAATGCTGCATCGAAGTCTCGCTGAATCAGGGTTCTAACCTTCTGAGCACTGCCGTAGTACGCATCGTAGTAACCGCTCGAGAGCGCGTAAGTTCCCAAGATGATGCGTCGCTTAACCTCGGGGCCAAATCCGGCCTCGCGAGTAGCTGCCATGACGCGCTCGATGGTTGGGCTGCCCTCGGGTGTAACTCTTAGACCGAAACGAACGGAATCAAACTTTGCAAGGTTGCTGGAAGCCTCAGCCGGCAAAATCAAGTAGTAAGCAGCAATTGCGTACTGGAAACTTGGGCATGAAACCTCGATGATTTCGGCGCCGGCCTGCTTGAGCAGTTCAAGGCTCTCTGCGAATCGCTGCTGGACACCAGCCTGGAAACCCTCGCCAGTGAGTTCCTTGATAACACCGATTTTCATGCCCTTGATGTCTTGACGCTTAGCGGCCTCGGTCATGGAACCGAGCGAATCTGGCAATGAAGTGCTGTCGTGCGGGTCATGACCAGCAATTACGTCCTGAAGCATGGCTGCGTCTAGGACATTCCTGCTCACAGGACCGATCTGGTCTAGCGAAGAGGCTAAAGCGATCAACCCGTAGCGCGAAACCGCGCCGTAAGTTGGCTTGGTGCCCACGGTGCCGGTTACCGAAGCCGGGAATCTGATCGAACCACCGGTGTCAGAGCCAATAGCAAGTGGCGCTAGAAATCCAGCTACTGCGGAGCTCGAGCCACCACCAGAGCCTCCTGGAATCCGGTCTAAATCCCACGGGTTTCGACTTGGACCGAATGCAGAGTACTCGGTTGATGATCCCATGGCGAATTCATCGAGGTTAGTTTTTCCAAGGATAGGCATCAACTGCTCACGCAGTTTCTTTACGACTGTGGCGTCGTACTGCGGAACCCAACCTTCTAAGATTTTTGAACCCGATGTCGTTGGAGCGTCGGTAGTTGTCAAGTTGTCCTTGACTGCGATTGGGAGTCCTGCCAACGGAGGGAGTTTCTCTCCAGCGGCTCGCATGGCATCAACCTTTGCCGCAGTTTCCAGGGCCGAATCGGCCGATACAAACAGGTAGCTGTTCAAACTTGGGTTGTACTTTGCAATGCGGTCAAGAAAAGCCTGAGTCAGCTCAACAGAGGTGACCTGGCCGCTCTGAAGGAGCTCAACCAGTGCGTTTGCGGATAGTTTGGTGTAGTCAGTCACGGGCTACTCCTCGTCCAAAATTGCGGCTACCTTGAATCGACCTTGATCGCTGTCGGCGGCGCCCGAAAGCGCCTGCTGCTGTGTGAGTGAAGGCTCGACCACGTCATCGCGGAAAACGTTGGCCATGGGAATTGGGTGGCTCGTAGCTGGAATGTCTCCTGCTACTGCGGCATTCACCGTAGCCACCGAGTCAACGATCAGCGCAAGTTCACCAGCGAGTTTTTCAACTTCTTGGTCGGTAACCAGAATTCTTGCCAGGCCAGCCAAATGGCGAACCAAATCAGGCGTAATTTCGGACATGAGTCTCCGTCGATTGGTTGATTAGACCTCAAGTTTACTTGGCTAGGCGCTCAGCGAACTGTTCTTCGGTGATGACTTCGATGCCCAGTTCTTCGGCTTTGGCCAACTTACTTCCCGCCGCCTCACCCGCCACAACAAAAGCAGTCTTCTTCGAGACGCTCGAAGCCGCTTTTCCACCATTTTGAATAATGGCTTCTTCGGCCTGCTCGCGCGTCATTGCTTTGAGCGTTCCCGTGACCACAATGCTCATGCCAGTAAATTTTCCCTCGATGGTCTGCGAGCCAGGTCCCTGGTGGCTGGGGATGTCCAGTAGGACACCCGAGTTGCGCCAGGACTCAATGATCTCGCGATGCCATTCAACCTCGTACCAGTCCTTAATTGACTGGGCCAACGTCTCACCGACTCCGCTTACTTGCGACAACTCGGTTACCGATGCCGCAAACATTCTGTCGACTGATCCAAAGTGGGTCGCCAGCGCACGCGCCGCCACTGGCCCAACGTGTCGAATGGACAACGCCGTAATAAAACGCCAGAGCGGGCGGGTTTTTACCTCTTCGAGGTTTCGCAACAGCTTTAGAGCGACCTCCGCCGGTGTTCCGTCTTTTTTCCTAAAAAACTCAACAACTTTGGCCGTTCCATCTTCGTTTAGCTTTGCAATGCCAGTGTCTGGGTCGAGGACAACAGAACGAATCGGCAGCAGGTCATCGAGGGTTAGGTCAAATAAGTGCGCTTCGGACCTGAGCGGTGGCTCCGCTGGCTCAATTGGTTGAGTAAGTGCACAAGCGGCAACGTAACCGAGTGCTTCGATGTCTAACACTCCCCTAGAACCCAGATAAGCAAGACGTTCACGCACCTGAGCTGGACAGTACTGAGAGTTTGGACATCTCAGGTCCACGTCGCCCTCCGAGGCCGGGGCAAGGGTGGCACCGCAATCGGGACAAGCAGACGGCATGACAAACTCACGCTCGCTTCCGTCGCGGAGTTCAACTACAGGTCCGAGGATCTCTGGAATGACATCGCCCGCTTTGCGCAAGACTACGGTGTCTCCTATCAAGACGCCCTTAGCCTTCACCACTTCTTGGTTGTGAAGCGTGGCAAATTCAACGGTTGAGCCGGCCACCTTGACTGGCTCAACCACTGCAAATGGGGTTGCCCGACCGGTTCTTCCAACGCCAACCCGAATGTCTAGCAGCTTTGTGTTTACCTGTTCGGGAGGGTACTTATAAGCAATAGCCCAGCGCGGGGCTCTGCTGGTTGCGCCAAGTTCACGTTGCAGCGAAAGACTGTCAACCTTGATTACCACGCCGTCAATCTCGTGCTCGAGCGTGTGACGTTGGCTCTGGTATTCATCGATGTAGGCAAGCGCCTGTTCAACCGTATTAACAACCCGCACTCGGTCGCTTGTGGGCAGTCCCCAGCTACGAAGAAGAGAATACAACTCCGATTGATTGGTGACGGGGGCATCGGGCCAAGCTCCAATGCCGTGAACCAGCATTCTCAGCGGGCGCGATGCTGTAACAGATGCGTCTTTTTGCCTGAGCGAACCCGAGGCAGAGTTTCTAGGGTTTGCAAATGGCGCTTTCCCCTGCTCGATGAGCCCGCGATTGAGTTGGGCAAAATCGGCGATTCCAAAGAAAATTTCGCCCCGAACCTCGACCACATTCGGGTGGTTCTCGCCGAGCAGACGTTGAGGAATTGATTTTATGGTTGCGACGTTCGCCGTTACATCCTCACCCACTGCGCCATCGCCTCTGGTGGCAGCCGATACCAGAACGCCATTTTTGTATCGAAGGTTAATGGCCAATCCGTCGATTTTAAGTTCACATAGAAGCGGAGTATCGATTGGAAATCGCGCAGCCCAATCTTGGAACTCCTGAGCTGAAAATACGTTATCCAAGCTCATCATGCGGTCAAGGTGTTCAACCGGGGCAAAGGTTTGGTTCGCCGAACCACCTACGGTCTGAGTTGGGCTATCCCCTGAAATCAATTGAGGGTACTGACGTTCCAGCGCTTCCAACTCGTGCATCAGTGCGTCGTAATCCGCATCACTGATCAGCACGGCATTTTCTTGGTAATAGGCCCTGCGATGACGATTTACGTCATCGGCAAGCTGGGCGTGGCGTTGTTTTGCGTCCTCAAAATCCACGGCCATCAGCCTTCAACTTCAACTGGAACTGCACTCACCGTTCGATCAATGGTCGTCTGCCCCAAAACACGAGAACCCAAGTAGAGAACCGCTGTCTGTCCCGGAGCAACTCCCAACAGCGGCTCCGCTAGTTGAATGACCATTTCGCCATCGATGACCGCGGCGCGAGCCTTGACCGCGTCTCCGTGCGCTCGAACTTGAACCTGAGCCTCGAACCAACTGGCCGGGTCAGTTGGCGGTTCGCCACACCACGTGTAGCGGGTTCCGGCCAACTCGGTTACGGCTAACGCGGCTTGCGGACCAACTACAACCGTATTGGTCTTGGGTCGGACCTCAAGCACATATCTAGGCCTTCCATCTGCCGCTGGGCGCCCGATATTCAAACCTTTTCGTTGGCCAACAGTAAACCCGTGAGTCCCAGCGTGGCTCCCAAGCACCTGACCAGTGCGATCCACGATATTTCCCGGAGAAACTCCAACCTTGTCGGCTAGCCAATCCTGAGTGTCACCTTCGGGTATGAAGCATATGTCGTAGCTATCCGGTTTATTGGCAACCGAAAGCCCTCTAGCTTCGGCTTCGGCCCGAATCGAGGCTTTGTCGGCTGCGGCCCCAATTGGAAAAAGTGCATGTCGAAGCTGGTCCTCGGTAAGAACTCCCAGAACGTAAGACTGGTCCTTTGCAAGTGCCGGACTTCTGTGGAGCTCTAACCCGCCGGTCTCCGTTGTAATCAGTTCTGCGTAGTGACCGGTGGCAACCGCATCGAACCCAAGAGCCAGCGCTTTTTCAAGAAGCGCAGCAAACTTGATTCTTTCGTTGCAGCGCATACAAGGATTTGGCGTTCTACCCGCTTGATACTCGGCTATGAAATCGTCAACCACGTCCATTTTGAAGCGTTCGGAAAAGTCCCACACGTAAAAGGGAATCCCAAGGATGTTGGCAGCACGCTGAGCATCCATGGAGTCCTCGATCGTGCAGCAACCTCTGGAACCAGTTCTGAGTACCGATGAATTTCGAGAAAGCGCCAGGTGAACGCCGACTACCTCGTGACCGGCGTCTACCGCACGCGCTGCCGCAACCGCGGAGTCAACGCCGCCGCTCATCGCTGCCAAAACCTTCATGAAGACAATTGTGCGGTATCTGCGTCTCCTAGGAAGCGAATCCTGCCTTTTTTGCAGCTTCGACAGCGCTTGGTAATGCCTCCAGCAGCTGGTCTACTTCGGCTTTGGAGGTGTCAAAACCAAAGGTGATTCGAAGCGCACCCGAGGCTTCCTGTTGGCTGTAGCCCATCGCCAGTAAAACGTGTGACGCCGAGGTTACCCCTGCCGCGCATGCCGAACCGTTTGAGACTGCGACTCCAGCACGGTCTAGCAAGAAAAGAAGGGAGTCTCCACTGCATCCATGGAAAAGAACATTTAGGTTGTTTGCTAGCCGTGCCTCGGTTGAACCGGCAATGGTGGCCCAGGGATACCTTGCGGAAATTTCCGACTTCAAGTGTTTCTGAATCGCACGCCAAGACTCTTCATGGACCGGGAGTTTGGACACAGCCTGCTGGGTAGCAACTGCAAACGCATGAGCCCCGGCCGCGTTCATAGTTCCCGACCGAAATCCGCGCTCGTGACCACCTCCCTGCAAGAGGCTTTCAAGTGTTGTAGATCTTGACACCAGCAGGGCTCCGATGCCAACCGGGCCACCAACTTTATGGGCCGTTATGGTCATCGCGGCTAAGCCAGAACCGCCAAATGAGATTTCCGTGTGTCCCAATGCGGCCACCGCGTCTGAGTGAACGGGTATCCCCCATTTGGCCGCCATTTCAGTAACGGCCCGCAAGTTATTGATTACGCCAGTTTCGTTGTTTGCCCACATCAGTGTCACCAACGCGATTCGGGAGTGCTCCTGCTCCAAGTAGCTCTCGAGCCAGTTCAAATCGAAAAGACCTGACTTGTCTACCGGAACCAGTGAAAGTTCCGCTCCCTCGTTGGCTACCAACCACTCAATCGGTTCGAGTGTCGCGTGGTGCTCGGTTGCTGCCGTAACCACGATTGGTCTGTCGTGGCGATCTTTGTTTCGCTGCCAAAAGAGTCCCTTAATTGCCAGATTGTTGGACTCGGTTCCGCCGGAGGTAAAGACGACCTCGGCACGGTTCGCGCCCAGAGAGTCGGCAATTTTCTCCCTGGACTCTTCAAGCAACCTTCTTGTGGATTGACCAAATGCGTGGACTGACGAAGGGTTACCCACCATGGTCAAGGCTTCGATGTAGGCATCCATCGCAGCCTGTGTAATAGGGGTTGTAGCCGCGTGGTCCAGATAAACAGACATGACTTCAGACTATCCGTTTCGAAATTTGAGGTGGCTTTGAAAAGCAATGAAACGTCACAGAAACATTAGCCTCTAGGATTTAGAACTAATGTCTGAAAACGTTTCCACTTTTGACTTAGTAAACCCAAACCGCATGGGCGTGACCTTTGCTAGCGGCAAAGGCACAATTCGCGTGTACTCGGAGAACGCTGAGTCAATCGAAATCTGCATCCTTGAAAACGAAAATCCACGAGATGTGAGGCTGTCAGTAAATCTTGCCAAGGGTGTTGACAACATCTGGGAAGCCTCGCTTTCGGAGCTCAAACCCGGTACTAAATACGCACTCAGGGCCGCGGGACCAAAGGGGCCTCGTCATGGCTTCAACGAAAAACTCTTCCTGATAGACCCGTATGCCAAAGCGGTAGCTCGCGAAAGCGCAAGGGAATATCACTGTGTAGCTATCTCGGAGGATTTCGATTGGCAAGGTGTGTCCAAGCCAAAAGTTCCAATGGACCAGACCATCATTTACGAGGCACACGCTCGAGGTCTAACCAGGGGCAATTCCGCATTACCCGATGAAATCCGCGGCACGTACGCCGCGCTCGGGCACGAAAGCACCATTGAACACCTCACGAAAATTGGTGTAACAAGCGTAGAGTTGCTGCCGATTCAAATGTTCATTTCTGAGCCAAGGCTAATGAACATGGGTCTAATCAATTACTGGGGCTACAACACAATCAACTTCTTTAGCGCGCACCCTCGCTACGCCTCCCCTCTAGTAAGGGAAAAGGGACCCGAGCACATCGTAAATGAGCTAAAGACAGCCATTCGAGAGCTCCACAGGGCAGGCATCGAAGTAATCCTCGATGTTGTCTACAACCACACTGCCGAGGGTGGAGGTGGAGGGCTCACTTACTCGTTCCGAGGTTTGGACGCCTCAAGCTACTACAGGCAGGACGACCACGGGAACTACCACGACACCACCGGGTGTGGAAACTCCCTAAACTTCAGCAATCCTCATGTGGTCAACCTGACTCTGGATTCGCTTCGGTATTGGACTGAGGTGATGCAGATTGACGGCTTCCGGTTTGACCTAGCCACCACCCTCGCAAGAGACGTGAACAACCAGTATGACCGGAACCACCCGCTGTTTCAGGCGATCCGAAATGACCCAATCCTGAGCAAAGCAAAAATGATTGTTGAACCCTGGGATGTTGGCCTCGGCGGTTGGCAGACTGGAAACTTTCCCGATGGTTTCCAAGAGTGGAACGATCGTTATCGCGACAGCGTGCGCAAGTTCTGGTTGACAGACATTTCGAATGCCAGAAACAGTGGAAAGCACTGGAACGGCGTTGCCGACTTGGCAACCCGACTGGCAGGTTCAAATGATGTGGTTAACGGGCCGCTTGGCCCTCTTGGCAGCATCAACTTCATTACGGCCCACGATGGATTCACCGCACACGATTTGGTTTCCTATAACGTAAAACACAACCAGATCAACGGTGAGAGCAATCGAGACGGCGCCGGAAATAACTATTCCTTCAATCACGGGGCCGAAGGTGAATCTTCTGATCCGACCATTTCATCGCTAAGACGGAAAGCGGTGCGAAATCTCTTGGGCACTCTCTTGTTCTCAGCCGGTGTCCCCATGGTTACCGCCGGCGACGAGCGGGGAAAAACCCAGTTGGGCAACAATAACGCCTACTGCCAAGATTCCAACCTAAGCTGGGTGAACTGGGAGTTGACACGCACCCAAAGAGACCTTGAAGCCACTTTCGCCCACCTAACTAAACTTCGCCGGGAAAACCCAGTTCTCAGGCCGAACCACTTTGGATCATTCGAGAAGCTCGAAACGGGAACAGATCGCATTCGTTGGTTTAACGCCTCGGGAGGACTCATGACCGAAGAGGACTGGAATAACTCCGAAACTCGAACCGTTGCCAGATTTAGTGAGCACCTTGAAGCTGACGGATCTACGAATAGAGTTCTGCTCCTGGTACACGGGTCGGAGACTGCGACCAAGGTGGTTTTGCCATCGGAGATCGGTGTTGATAAGTACGAGGTCCTCTGGAACAGTGCACACGAACTTCCAGCAGTCGAATTCGAGGTGGTTACTGCGAACCAACCACTCGCCGTTTCGGGAACGTCAATTCAGGTTTTGCGGGCTATTTAGGGTTTCTAGAGAAACGATTGTGTAAAGCCTTTCAGTTTTACATGGGATGCACTCTCAATCCTCAGTAAATTACGAGTGTGAGTAAACCGCAAACGATTTCATTTCAGCAGGCCGACCCCATTGGCCGTATTCCAATCATTGGAGTCATGCCAACCGTTGACTCGGGACGCTGGCCGGCCAAAGCATTCGCTGGTGAAGTCATACCATTTGGCGCAACCGTGTTCCGAGAAGGCCACGACTCGACAGCCGCCGAAGTCTTGCTCACCGCACCATCGGGGCAAGTTAACATAGTGCGAATGACCCAAGGGGCACCCGGTACTGACCGTTGGCATGCAGTGGCCCAGCTTTCTGAGACTGGGGATTACCGGTTTCAAATTCGAGCTTTTGCAGATGACTACGAGACCTGGCATCACAATGCAGAGGTAAAGATACGTGCCGGTATCGATCAAGAGTTGATGCTCCTAGAGGGCGTGGCACTATTTACCCGGGCCGCCGCCGAAAAGTCCCGGAGCAAAGTCAACGCGAAGCTGCTCACCGAAGTTGCTGAAACACTTTCCAACCTGAACCTCGACGTGCCGGAACGGTTCGCAGCGGCCGAATCCCAAGCCATTCAGCGCGCTGTGCGAGATGAGCCGATTCGATCTCTGGAGACCTACAGCATCGAATACGTGATTAAGACAGAACGAAAACTTGCTGGATTCGGTGCCTGGTACGAGTTCTTCCCAAGAAGCGAAGGCGCCGTCTTTGACTCAACCTCTAAGACCTGGACCTCTGGCAACTTTAAAACGGCGGCAAAGCGATTGCCCGCTGTGAAGGACATGGGTTTTGACATTCTCTACATGCCTCCGATTCACCCAATCGGCAAGTCATTCAGAAAAGGACCAAACAACACGCTAGTAGCGGGCGAACAGGATCCGGGATCGCCTTGGGCTATTGGCGCCGAGTCTGGAGGTCACGATTGCATTCACCCAGACTTGGGAACTGAGAAAGATTTCAAAGCTTTTCTAAAGAAAGCAAGCGATCTTGGGTTAGAAGTTGCCTTGGACCTTGCATTGCAGGCCTCCCCCGACCATCCCTGGGTTAAGACGCATCCCGAGTGGTTTACCACTCGCGCGGACGGTTCGATAGCTTATGCCGAGAACCCACCCAAGAAATACCAAGACATCTACCCCATTAACTTTGACAACGACCCCGAGGGCATCTACCAAGAGGTTCTCAGGGTAGTTCGTTACTGGATTTCACTTGGCGTCAAGGTATTCAGAGTGGACAACCCGCACACCAAGCCAGTGAATTTCTGGGAATGGCTTATTGGCCAGGTGAACGCCAGCAACCCTGAGGTTATATTCCTGGCTGAAGCCTTCACCCGACCATCCATGATGCACACTCTTGGAAAGGTCGGCTTCCAGCAGTCTTACACCTACTTCACCTGGAGAAACACCAAGCCGGAGTTGGAAAGCTACCTAACCGAGGTTTCGAAAAACACCGCTGAATTCTTTAGACCCAATTTCTGGGTCAGCACGCCGGACATCCTCACCGAGTACCTTCAGTTCGGTGGAAAGCCAGCCCACAAAATTCGCGCTACCTTGGCTTCGATGGCCACACCAAACTGGGGCATGTACGCGGGCTACGAGCTAATCGAGGCGGTTGCTCGACCAGGCGCAGAAGAACACATCGACAGCGAAAAATTTGAGTACAAGCCTCGCGACTGGAAGGCTGCGGAAAAGTCTGGCAGGTCAATCAACGAGTACATCAAGTTGTTAAACGAGATTAGAAACGAAAACGAGGCCCTGCATCAGTTGCGGAACCTGGAAATTCAACACTCCGATGACGGTGCCATTATTTGTTTCAGCAAACACCTTGCCGGAGAGTTCACCACGACGGGTAAACCAAACACCGTAATCATCGTTGTGAACACCGACCCTCACTCAGTTCGCGAAAGCGTGGTGAGACTTGACTTACCAAAGCTGGGTCTCGAGGCAGGTGCTAACTTCGAGGTGACCGACCTGGTAACTGGCAAAACATACAACTGGGGCCCGGACAACTACGTAAAACTCGATGCGTTTGCCGAACCAGCACACATTTTGCGTGTCGAGCACACGAACTAAAGGGGAAGAAATGGCAACTAAAGCAACCAAGGCGAACTCGGTAATTGAATCCCCAAAACTGGATCCAGATGTCATCTGGAGAGTTTCAGTAGGCTCGCATTACGATCCCCACTCGATTCTCGGCGCTCACCTAATAGAGGGCGGAGCCGTAATTCGGACCCTGAAACCATTGGCCCGCAAGGTCATCGCAAAACTAGAAAATGGCAGCCAGCTGGAGTTGAATCACCTTGAAAATGGGGTTTGGCAAATCGCTATAGCGACGAAGAAACTCCCCGATTACCGTATCCACGCCTACTACGACAACGATGGCGAGTGGGAAGTGGATGATCCTTATCACTACGCGCCAAGCCTTGGTGAGCTGGACCTTCACCTCATTTCGGAGGGTCGCCACGAGGAACTCTGGCGCGCACTAGGCTCACATGTTCATTCTGTGGACACTCCCCTTGGCAAAACTACAGGTGTCCGTTTTGCCGTTTGGGCCCCAAACGCCCAGGCGGTCAGGGTTGTTGGAGAGTTCAATTCCTGGAACGGCGTGGCGCATTCCATGCGAGTAATGGGTTCCACGGGTGTGTGGGAAATTTTTATCCCCGGTGTATCTGTGGGAACGAAATATAAGTACGAAATTCTCTCTAAAGAGGGGCATTGGGGCACCAAAATTGACCCACTAGCGCGTGCAACCGAGGTCCCACCTTCGACTGCATCGGTGGTTACCGAATCAAAACACAAGTGGTCTGACAAGGTTTGGCTAACGGCCCGAGCAAAACGTGATGCACTGAAAGCCCCCATGAGTATCTATGAGATTCACGCTGGTTCATGGCGTCCGGGCCTCAGTTATCGCCAGCTTGCCGATGAGTTGATCCCGTACCTTCAGCAGACCGGGTTCACCCACGTTGAGTTCATGCCACTGGCAGAGCACCCGTACGCACCTTCGTGGGGCTATCAGGTAACCGGTTACTACGCACCAACCTCTCGTTTTGGCTCCCCCGATGACCTAAAGTTCCTGATTGACAAGCTTCACCAGGCCGGCATCGGTGTGATTCTCGACTGGGTACCTGCTCACTTTCCAAAGGATGAGTGGGCCTTGGCCCGATTCGATGGACGCCCGCTCTACGAACATGCTGATCCGCGACGCGGCGAACACCCCGACTGGGGAACATTCATTTTTGATTTCGGCCGAACCGAGGTAAAGAACTTCCTGGTGGCAAACGCCCTCTACTGGCTGGAGGAATTC
>JBJTMG010000010.1:0-9769 GCA_046063415.1 Micrococcales bacterium | reverse complement strand
GCCAAGGTCGAGACATCGGGGCGTATTTTGGTTTCTGGTCGACTTCTATCGGAAATCGCAAGTCGCCTACCAAACGCACCGGTTGAGTTCAACGCAGAAGGCACCAAGTTGGTAGTCAGCTGTGGATCCTCAAAGTTCACCCTGCCAACCATGGATGTCGAGTCCTACCCGACACTTCCCGAGTTACCGCAAGTATCCGGAACTATCTCGGGCGAGGCTTTCTCCGAGGCAGTTGCGCAGGTAGTAATCGCTGCATCAAAAGAAGACGTCATTCCAGGCCTGACAGGTGTCCTGGTAGAGGCAAGTAAGAGTTCCATTTCAATGGTTGCAACAGATCGATTTAGGGTTGCTCTTCGTGAGGTAGCTTGGAATGGCACCTCAATCGCCGACGGACAAACTGCTCTAGTGCCGGCGCGAACCCTTCAAGAGGTAGCCAAGACATTTGCAAATCAGGCCGAGGTTGCAATTTCGATAACCGGTTCCGAGGATCGACCAATGATCGCATTCAAGGCAAACAACCGTTCCGTGACCACTCAGCTGGTTAAGGGAAACTTCCCAGCGGTAAAGGCCCTATTCCCAACCGAAAACCCCAACTTTGCCATTGTTAGTACTTCGGAACTTGTGGAATCTACCCGCAGAGTTTCCTTGGTACTTGATCGGACTTCGGCTCTAAAGTACACATTTGAGGGCTCAGAAGTTGTTCTAGAGGCAACCGGTAACGAGACCGCTCAGGCTTCAGAAAGCGTCAACGTTGAACTTACTGGAAGTGCAATCAGCGTCAAGTTGAAGCCACAGTTTCTAATTGATGGTCTTTCTGGTGTTCAAGGAGAGTTTGCGAAGATCTCTTTCACTAACACCGACAACCCACACAAGCCAGGACCGGTGCTAATCACTAGCCAGGCCTCAAAGGAAAACTCCAAGGCTGATAGCTATCGCTATCTTTTGCAGCCAAATTTGCTCTAGGTAACTGACCATGTTGGTCAAACACCTGACGGTTGGAAACTACCGAACCTACGACGCTGCAGAAATTGAGCTTGAACCAGGCGTGAATCTATTTGTTGGTGACAACGGTTTCGGTAAAACCAATTTGGTTGAGGCAATTCATTACCTAGCAACCCTCAGTTCCCACAGGGTCGCCGGATACCTTCCACTAATAAGGTCAGAAAGAAACCAGGCCGTCATTCGGGCTAAGGTTTCGCACGGTGGCAGAGACGTGTTACTTGAGGCTGAGCTCAATCGCGATTCCAAAAACCGAGTCGCCATCAACAAAAACCCAAGTTCCCGAATTGCTGATCTATTGGGGTACGTGAAAACTGTCACCTTCGCCCCAGAAGATTTGGACATAATCAAGAAAGACCCAAGTAATCGGAGAGCGTTCATCGATGACCTGGTGGTGCAGCTAACTCCTAGATTCTCTGGTATCTACGCGGATTACGAGAGAGTGCTGAAGCAACGTAACACCCTGTTGAAGTCGGCCAGAAATGTTGGTGCCAAAGGATCTGCCCTTTCTACCCTTGATGCCTGGGATCAGCAACTAATTCAGCTGGGAACCCAGATTGTGGTAGCACGCGGTCAATTGGTTCAAAGGATTCAACCCCACCTCAATGATGCGTATCAGCAGATAGCGGTTTCTAATAATGAGCCGAAAATACTGGTTAAGTCGTCACTATTGTCGGCCAAGGTGCCAAGTTGGCAAGACGATGAAGACTCTGATGACCTTGAGTATCTTGACGAGTTTGAATCCTACAAAGTGACCGAATTATTCGAGGCGAGAATTGCCGCCCTCCGAGACAAGGAGTTGGAACGCGGCCTGACTCTCGCTGGTCCGCAACGAGACGACCTAGTTCTTCTACTGAGTGGTCTTCCCGCTAAGGGATACGCCAGCCACGGAGAGAGTTGGTCCTATGCTCTGGCGCTCAGGCTGGCCGCCAGGAAACTTTTGCGAGAAGAAAGCAACTCGGGCGACCCGGTTTTGATACTCGATGACGTTTTTGCCGAGCTGGACGCTGGCAGGCGAGTGCGTCTGGCCGAACTGGTTGCAGACAACGAGCAGGTGCTCATAACAGCAGCTGTTGCAGAAGACGTGCCCGAGCAGTTGAACGCCACGGTGTTTCACGTGAAACGCGGATCCGTAGAAAAGGTCGCCAAGTGACCAACGACGAGCCCAAGGATTTCGCTGTTGATTTTTACTGGAGAATGCGAGAGGCAGTAACCGGCCGTATAAGTAGAGATGCAAAGCGCCGGGCCGATTCGGAAAAGCGAAGCGGCTCAAAGCCCTTTGATAAAGGGCGTGACCCAATCAAGGCCAATGACTCACTAGACGCCCTGCTAAAACAGTTCAGTTGGGATAACCAACTCAAAGAGGCCGAGCTGTTTACCAAGTGGGCCGAAATAGTTGGCGAACTTAACGCACAAAATACTCAACCCGAGTCATTGAACAAAAACACGCTGGTTGTCAGGTGCAGAACCACAGCTTGGGCAGCGCAAATGCGTCTCATGTCTGGACCAATCTTGGACAAGATCTCTGGCTTGTATCCAGACCTTAAAATCGACACTTTGAAGTTCCTTGGACCCGACGCACCATCGTGGAAAAAAGGCCCACTCTCAGTGCCTGGCAGAGGCCCTAGAGACACCTATGGATAGGCCGTTTTTAGCGCCGTAAATGTCGGTTCCACGAGTAGAATTTGAGGGTTAGCCACCCCGAATTTAAGTCGACCACTGAGGTCGCAGTTCATCGGGCCTAACTCGTATTTTCAAGGAGCACAAACTTAATATGTCTACCCAAGAAAACAGTTACGACGCTGGGAATATTCAGGTCCTCGAGGGCCTAGAAGCGGTTCGTAAAAGACCAGGTATGTACATTGGTTCAACCGGTCCCCGCGGTCTTCACCACTTGGTTTATGAGATCGTCGACAACTCGGTAGACGAGGCTCTCGCAGGGCACTGCGACACCATATCTGTGACCATCACCAAGGATGGTTGGATCCGAGTGACTGACAACGGTAGAGGAATTCCCGTTGCAGTGCACCCAACCGAAGGCATATCAACAGTTCAGGTGGTTCTGACCATTCTTCACGCCGGCGGAAAGTTCGGTGGCGGTGGCTACGCGGTTTCGGGTGGTCTACACGGCGTAGGTGCATCGGTGGTAAACGCACTCTCTACCTCGCTCAAGGTAGCGGTAGCCCGCGAGGGTTTCCTTTGGAGCCAAGAGTACGCAATTGGTGTTCCACTTGCTCCTTTGGCTAAGGGTGAACCGGTGGATTACACCGGAACCACCATTGAGTTTTTGGCAAGCCCAGAGATCTTTGAGACGGTCGAATACGACTACGAGACTTTGCGAGCCCGATTCCAGCAGATGTGCTTCTTGAACAAGGGTCTTCGTATCTCACTGAAAGATGAGCGCGACGGCCAGGAGGACAGCTACTGCTACGAGCGTGGACTTCAGGATTACGTTGAGTATCTGAACTCGGCCAAGAAGACCGAAGTAGTTCATGAAGAGGTAATTTCCTTTGAGTCGGAGACTAAGGAGAAAAACCTCTCAGTAGAAATTGCAATGCAGTGGACTAACGCCTACACCGAAAGCGTTCACACGTATGCAAACACCATCAATACGCACGAAGGTGGAACCCATGAAGAGGGTTTCCGAGCGGCCCTAACTAGCCTGATAAACAAATACGCGCGCGAGAAGAATCTTCTGAAGGAAAAGGACGAGAACCTTTCTGGTGACGACTGTCGCGAGGGACTTACCTGTGTAATCTCGGTCAAGCTGAGCGAGCCGCAGTTTGAGGGTCAGACCAAGACCAAGCTGGGAAACACCGAGGCAAAGTCTTTTGTGCAAAAGGTGGTAAACGACCAACTGGGAGACTGGTTCGATCGCAATCCAAACGCAGCCAAGGAAATCATTCGCAAGGCGATTCAGGCAGCAACCGCGCGTCTCGCAGCTCGCAAGGCTCGTGAGGCAACCCGTCGCAAGGGTCTTCTTGAGTCCTCCGGTATGCCGGGCAAATTGCGCGACTGCTCAAGTCGCGACCCAAAGGTTTCGGAAATCTACATCGTTGAGGGTGACTCCGCGGGTGGTTCGGCGGTTCGTGGCCGAAACCCAGAGACCCAGGCCATTCTGCCGCTGCGCGGAAAGATCCTTAACGTTGAGCGCGCGCGCCTGGATCGAGCACTTGGTAATGCCGAAGTTCAGGCCCTGATCACCGCATTCGGAACTGGCATTGGCGAAGAATTCGACATCAGCAAGATCAGATATCACAAGTGCGTACTCATGGCCGACGCCGATGTAGACGGCCTCCACATTCGCACGCTAATCCTCACACTTTTGTTCCGATTCATGCGACCACTCATTGAGCACGGTTATGTGTACCTTGCTCAGCCACCGCTGTTCCGAATCAAGTGGTCCAACGCGGAACACGAGTACGTCTACTCCGATGCCGAGCGCGATCAGAAGCTAGCAGAGGGCCAGGCCGCCGGCAAGAAGATCCCCAAGGAAAACTCCATTCAGCGTTACAAGGGTTTGGGTGAAATGGACTATGACGAGCTCTGGGCAACAACCATGGACCCAAACCGCCGCACCCTACTCCAGGTGAACCTGGCAGACGCGGCCCTAGCCGACGAAATCTTCAGCACACTCATGGGCGAAGACGTAGAAGGTCGCCGCAGCTTTATTCAGCGCAACGCCAAGGATGTCCGTTTCCTAGACATCTAGGAAACGGTTTAGGAACGAGCAAAAATGGCAGACGAAATTACTCCAGAAGAACTGGGAAACACCGGCGCAGCAGCCCTCATCGACAACATTGAGCAGGTCGACCTGCAGGTTGAAATGCAGCGCAGCTACCTTGACTACGCCATGAGCGTCATTGTGGGACGTGCTCTCCCTGACGTTCGCGACGGAATGAAGCCGGTTCACCGCCGCGTGGTTTACGCAATGTTTGACGGCGGCTATCGTCCAGACAAGCAGTTCAGCAAGTGCTCGCGCGTGGTGGGCGATGTCATGGGACAGTTCCACCCGCACGGTGACGGCGCTATTTACGACACCCTGGTTCGCTTAGTTCAGGACTGGAACCTTCGCTACCCTCTGGTTGCCGGCCAGGGAAACTTTGGATCACCTGGAAACGACCCGGCCGCGGCACCCCGATACACCGAGTGCCGAATGGCACCCCTCGCCATGGAAATGGTTCGAGACATCGATGAAGACACCGTAGATTTCCAAGACAACTACGATGGTCGCACGCAGGAGCCAACCGTTCTGCCAAGCCGGTTCCCGAACCTTTTGGTAAATGGTTCTATTGGAATTGCGGTTGGAATGGCAACCAACATTCCTCCACACAACCTGCGCGAGGTTGCAGCTGGTGCTCAGTGGTACCTGCAGAACCCAGACGCAACCAAGGAAGAACTCCAGAACGCACTGATTGAGCGTATTCAGGGACCAGACTTCCCTACCGGTGCGACAATCCTTGGTCGCAAGGGAATCGAAGAGGCTTACCGTACCGGCCGCGGCAGCATAACCATGCGAGCCATTGTCAATGTTGAGGAACTTCAGGGTCGAACCTGTCTGGTTGTGACCGAGCTTCCGTATCAGGTCAACCCAGACAACCTGGCACTCAAGATCGCCGAGCTAGTCAAGGAAGGCCGCTTGCAAGGCGTTGCCGACATCCGTGACGAAACCTCTGGTCGTACCGGCCAGCGCTTGGTAATCGTCCTAAAGAAGGATGCGGTTGCCCGAGGAGTTCTGAACAACCTGTACAAGCGGACCCCGCTTCAGGAAAACTTCAGCGCCAACAGGCTTGCGCTGGTGGACGGCGTTCCAAGGACTCTGAGCATCGATGGTTTTGTGCTCCACTGGATCAACCACCAGGTTGAGGTCATTGTTCGTCGCACCCAGTTCCGGTTGCGCAAGGCCGAGGAGCGCGCCCACATCTTGCGCGCCTACCTCAAGGCTCTAGATGCGCTAGACGCGGTAATCGCGTTGATTCGCAAGAGCGCCAGCGCCGACGAAGCGCGCGACGGCCTCATGCAGCTGCTCGATATAGACGAACTTCAGGCCCGTGCAATTTTGGCCATGCAACTTCGTCAGCTCGCCGCACTTGAGCGCCAGAAAATCATCGATGAAGCCGCCGAAATTGAAGCTGCCATTGTCGATTTCAAGGCGATCATTGCCGACCCGGTTCGCCAGCGAGCCATAATCAGCGAGGAACTCGAAGACGTGGTCAAGCGCCACGGCGACGAGCGTCGCAGCAAGATCATTGCCGGTTTCGATGGCGATGTCAGCGAAGCAGACCTGATTCCTGAAGAGGAAATGGTCATTTCGTTGACCCGCGGTGGTTACATCAAGCGCACCAAGAGCGACAACTACCGCAGCCAACACCGCGGTGGCAAGGGCGTTAAGGGTGCGAACCTGCGTGCCGATGACGTGGTTGAGCATTTCTTTGTAACAACTACCCACCACTGGTTGTTGTTCTTCACCAATAAGGGACGCGTTTACCGCTGCAAGGCATACGAGGTTCAAGAGGCGGGCCGCGATGCCAAGGGTCAGCATGTTGCCAATTTGCTTGCGCTGCAACCAGACGAGCAGATTGCACAGGTTCTAGATCTGCGCGACTATCAACAGTCTCCATACCTGGTTCTAGCGACTCGCTCCGGTCTTGTAAAGAAGACAGCGCTCGAGGCGTATGACACCCCACGTTCCGGCGGAATTATCGCCATCAAGCTGCGCGAAGGCGACGAGCTAGTTTCGGCAATGCTCGCGAGCGAATCCGATGACCTTCTTCTGGTATCGCACAAGGGAATGTCAATCCGTTTCAGCAACAGCGATGACAGCCTGCGCCCAATGGGCCGTGACACCAGCGGAAACATTGGTATGAACTTCCGCGAGGGCGACTATCTGCTCTCGGCGTCGGTGATTAACGACAGCGATGAAGCGTTTGTGTTTGTGGTTACCGAAGGCGGCTATGCAAAACGCACCGCGGTAAGCCAATACCGAGAGCAAAACCGAGGCGGTTTGGGTATCAAGGTAGCCAAGCTTGAGGAAAAGCGTGGAGACTTGGTTGGGGCCATCATCGTTGCCGAAGATGACGAAGTTCTAGTTGTGCTGGAGTCAGGCAAGGTGGTGCGTTCCGCGGTGAACGAAGTACCTGCGAAGGGCCGCGACACCATGGGAGTGGTTTTTGCCCGATTCGCAGAAGGCGATACCATTCTTGGACTAGCGCGTAACACCGAGCGAAACCTAGAATCACAAGAAGCATCCGCAGAAGCCGAGGCCGAGACCGACGCCGAAACCGCAGAAGATGAGGCATAAATGAGCATCGCCGAAAAGATTCGCTCGCGTCGACCAAAGGCCGGCGGCAAGCAGGTAAAACTCAACCTGGTGCAGATCGACTTCTGGTCTGCTGTCAAGGTGGGCTTTGTTATTCAGATTGCACTTGCCATAGCCAACATCGTTGGTTTCTTTGTGCTGTGGCTGGTTCTGGTAAACACCGGACTTTTCTCGGGTCTAAACGGTCTGCTCAACGGTGTTATCGGTGGCAGTGGCGAAGACATCGGCTCATCACTTAGCTTGCCCAGGGTAATGTCGTTTGCCGTGGCCCTTTCGGTATTCAACATTGTTGCGGGCACTTTGCTATCGGGCGTAGTGGCCGCCATTTTCAACGCTATTTCGCGAATCACCGGCGGAGTATCGGTAGGTTTCACGAATAACTAGCCGGGTGGCTTCTGGCCAAACCCGCGGCAATTGGAATCTCAGTTTGAGCAATTTCAAAACATGCGGTAAAGTCATAAAGGCTCTAGGGCCTATAGCTCAGGTGGTTAGAGCGCTTCACTGATAATGAAGAGGTCGGAGGTTCAAGTCCTCCTAGGCCCACTAGGGACTTGAACTAAAAATCAAGCCACCTAAACCGGGGACTTAGCTCAGTTGGTAGAGCACCTGCTTTGCAAGCAGGGGGTCAGGGGTTCGACCCCCCTAGTCTCCACGTAAATGAAAAACCTCCCGAAAGGGAGGTCTTTTCATTTAAGAGACATAGGGGTCTGTTAGGGCTCCCGACTGGCAAGGTAACAACGAGTTACCGGCGGTCTCGCCTCGCAGCAGCGATAACTTCGCTGCTAAGAACTCGGCTCCGGTTCGACCCCCCTAGTCTCCACAAAGAAATGCCTCCCAGAAGTGGGAGGCATTTTTCTTTGCGTCGCGCTAGGGGGCCTTTGCGCACCCTGTCGGGGAACCCTTGCCGAGCCTGTAGTCGAATAGGCTCTAACAATGCAAACTCCATGGCGCAAGCTTTACGTTCTTTCTTTTGCAGGTGCGTTGTCCTGGCTGGGCAGCAGTCTTTCAACCTTTGCGGTGATTCTGCGCGACAAAGATCACGTGGGTGCCGCCGGTGTTTCCCTATACCTGCTTGCATTCACTGTTCCCAGTATCTTCATGGCACCGATGTCTGGCCTAATTGCCGATAAGTTTTCTTCACGCCAGGTGATTCTTCCGGCGCTGACCATAATGGGACTCAGTTCAGCGTCATTGGCAACAGATTTGCCACTTTGGTGGACACCCATAGCCCTGCTAATCACGGCGTGCGCGGGAACCTTTGTCGGACCATCGATGCAGGCGGTACAGGTAGTCGTTACCGCTCCGGAGGATCTGCCGAGAGTAAGTGGACTAATGCAATCGATGTCTGCAGCTGGAATGTTGTTTGCCCCCGCTTTGGGAGGCATTCTGGTGTCTACAACTGGCTACTTCTGGCCGTTTGTAATAGATGCAATCAGCTTTTGGCTGTTGGCACTGGCATTCCTAGCGATCAACTTGAATCGAAAGCCCGTGGAACACAAGCGCGAAGAGAGGCTGAGTGCGCTGGCTGGTTTGAAGTTTGTCTTCAGCGACCGCCTGATCAGAGCGCTGGTGATCCTGGTTGCAGTGTTGATTATTTCGCTTTCGTCATTCAACGTTGGCGAGGTGTTCCTTGTAAAGGACGAGCTAAAGGCAAGCACGTTTATTTTTGGCATCATTTCCGCGATGTTCCCAGCGGGAAGTATTGTCGGCTCGGTTCTTACGGCCGCTATCAAACTGCCTACTCAAAGACACGCTTTGGCGACCATCGCTGGTATCGCAACAATCATTTTCATGATGTTGGGACTCTCGCTAGCAACCGAGTGGTGGATGGCGCTAGTTTTCTCATTCTTCGCGGGCGTAGGAAACTCGGGGCTAAACGCCTATGCCATGAGCATCATCATGACTCGCTCACCAAAGGAAGCTCTGGGACGAGTAAATGCCGCAATTGGCGCTGTGATTCAAACGGGTGGCGCACTCGGAATTGTCATTGCGGGTGCGGCAATCGCAGCGTTCAGTGTTCGACCAGTGATGCTGGTTGGTGGTCTGGTCTCTCTTGTAATTTTGGCCGTATTTGGACCTGAGGTTCTCCGCGCGGGTAAGCATCACAGGGAGAACGCAGAAACAAACGACGAGGTCGCGCCTGCCTAGCTGTTTGGTTTCACAAAATCAGACAGCTGAATTTTGGTCATGTTGCGCAGTGCTTCCCACGCGTATGCCTGCTTCTCTGGATCTGGGTCACCAAGGTAATCGCGCATTTGGATCGGGCTGACCTGCCAGCTTAGCCCCCACTTATCAACGCACCAACCGCACTGACCTGCCTTGCCCTCGGAGGTGATTGCCTCCCAAAGCCTGTCGACTTCGTCCTGACCATCGCAGTTGATTGAGAGTGAAATGGAGTCGTTGAACTTTGGACCGCCAGGTGCGTTCATGCCAATGAACTCGTGTCCAAAA
>JBJTMG010000071.1:0-2059 GCA_046063415.1 Micrococcales bacterium | reverse complement strand
TGCGCAATAACACGATAGATTACGATACACCCTTCAACAGCCCTCGCAAACCCGCGCTTTTCCTTACGTTTTACTACGTTTTAGCTCGAAGAAATCGACACCCACAGCAGCGGGCAAAAACCTGAAGGTCGCTGCCAATATGGCGGCCGTCATCAATTCCAAAATAGTTTGTCCACAAATCGCCCAAATTCTGAACGGACCAACAGAGACCCTGCGCACGTTGTGTGCGTTAGCAAGGAAGCCTGCGCGGACAAAGGAATCCGTCCTCCAGCCCTCAACTTGGCCAGGATTCAGGTCGGTGAGCTTTTTTTGTTTTAAATTATAGATTTATAAACGTCTGAAGACGACCGAATCTGAGCTGAACATTCGATTAGCTTAACCTAGTTTGAGATAGCTGACGGCCACAGAACATCAGTCAACACACGACTAGTCCAGCTACAAGGCATTAATTTATTGCTCCAGCCGATTCTCTTAGCGACATCTCGGATCTGCCAAACTTAAAATCGAGCGCAGATCTGCCGCGGTTGTGATGGGCCGGAGATTGTTCTTTGTCACTTGGGGGTGATCGAGAGCTGGCTGGATGAAGGACGCCACCTGTTCGGCGCTCACCCCCAAGTCCTGCAGACTGCGCGGCAAGCCCAGATCGGCGAGCAAACCATCCAACACGTCGGCAAAGGACCCGGAACGCCCCAGCAGACGCAACACATTGCCATGCTGGGCGGCGGCATGCTTTTCAGACCACCGGGCCTGCGCCAGCATCAGCACGCAGGCGGCCTCGCTATGGGGCACGTTGGCTAGCGGACCGACAATATGGACCATCCAGTGGCTGAAGCCGTGCGGCACGGACAGTTGCCCCATCCCGGTGTACCAAGTGGCCAACTGGCAATTCGAAAAGGCTTCGAGGTCGGTGCTGTCTCTCAGACGGGGCAGGTTCTCGATATAAAGCTGAATGGCCTTTTCCGCCATCAGGCTCGCGAACGGGTGCGGCTGGGTGGAGCATACCGTGTTGATCGCATGGTCCAGTCCGCGAATGCCGGTTGAGAGCAGCAGCGACAGTGGCGTGCGCGCCAGCAGTTCCGGGTCATAGACTATGCCCTGCGGAGACCCGTCGATCGTCAGGAACCGGGCTTTCAAATGGGTTTGTTCGTCAACCGGCGTACTGACCGGCGTCCATTCCGAGGTGGCGAGCGTCGTCGGTATCGCAATCTGCCGGATACGGGGCGCAGTGCGCGTGGCGGCAATTACTTCGGTACCATCGGCCGACAGCTTCATTTGCAGCCGGAGCAGGCTCTCGCGGTCAAAGACCTGCTCGGAGATGCAGTGCTGCATGGTCTTGCACATGTCCATGACCGACCCGCCGCCAACGGAAACAATCACGTCGGCATCAAGCGCATTCGCTTCAATCGCAGCAGCCAGAACGTTGGACAGCGGAGAATGCTCGCCAACCTTATCGGTGATGCCAATGCAGCGCTCGCCGAGGGCATTTGCAAGCCCGCTGATCACATCCGTCCGGGTGTTGAGCGTACGGGAGCAGACGATGTAGGCCCGGCGATAACCGAACCAGTCCATCATATCGGGCAGGCCCTCCCGCGCCGGTGTGCGGTGCAAGATCCGTTCGTGGCCCGAGAAGCGATAACGCGTACCTTCCAGGTGGCCAGGGTCCATGACTGCCGATGTCTGGTCTGAGATCACTTGGTGTCGCGCCAGGCATATTTGCCGAAATGCAGCGCAACGAAAACACCGTTGGTTAGCGCGCCGGCGATGGCCGCAATGAAGCCTTCATTTATGCCAATGGCAATCGGCGCCTTTTCGACGAGGACCAGACCCGCAATGACATTGAACAAGCCCCAGAATACGTTCACCAGCGCCGAAGAATGGCCGATGGTGGGCGGGCTGGAAAAGGGAGACGGAAATGTCCGCCCTTGCAGGCCAGCCGCGAGATGCGGGATGGCATTGCACAAGAACATGCCGGCAAAATACTGCATGATGATAACCTGAGTGCTGACTTCCATGAGATGACTCCTTTTAGTGGGGTTTGAAGATGAGTGTGGAGGAACCG
>JBJTMG010000070.1:0-10333 GCA_046063415.1 Micrococcales bacterium | reverse complement strand
CGAATTTCAATGAGGCGGTTTTCTAAACCTTTTGCACGCCGGTCTAATTTCTTGCTCGAAGTTTTTAGGCGCTCCAAAGAAGAACTCGTACGCCCCAATGAGGCTTTCAACCTTGTGTCAGTAGCCATTTGGTTCAATCCTAGCCAAAATGCCTCGCCAGAACGCCCTAAACATGGGCTACCCTTTTAGACATGGGAACATCAATCATTCTTGGTCAGGGTTACGTAGGATTGCCTCTCGCGGAGGCACTCACCGAAGTTGGTGAAACAGTTCTAGGCTTCGATGTGAACCAGCGACTGGTAGACAATTTGAATTCCGGCAAGTCACATGTCGACGACATCAGCGATGCCGGCGTCGCGAAGATGATCGCCCATGGGTATCGTGCCACCACCAACCCTGCAGACATTGCACTCGCAGACACCGTAGTTATCTGCGTGCCAACTCCACTGACCCACTCGGGTGCTCCAGATCTCACTTTTGTGGAGAACGCTTCTGAACTTGTTGCTTCCAACCTTAAGACGGGTGCTCTCGTGATTCTCGAGTCAACCACCTACCCGGGCACGACCTCCAACCTCCTTCGTCCACTTCTAGAACAGGGTGGTCGCGAGCTCGACCAAGACTTCCACCTGGCCTTCTCTCCAGAGCGGATTGACCCGGGCAACCAGAAATTCAACATCCGCAACACTCCAAAGATCGTCGGTGGCGAAAGCCCCCAGTCGGGCAAGCTGGCCGTCGCTTTCTATTCGCGCTTCGTCTCGCAGATTCACCAAACGCAGGGAACAAAAGAAGCCGAAACCGCAAAGCTACTTGAGAACACCTACCGCCACGTCAACATCGCCTTGATCAATGAACTTGCAATGTTCTGTCACGAACTTGGCATCGACGTTTGGGAGGTAGTGAAGGCCGCATCCTCGAAGCCTTACGGTTTCCAACCGTTCTACCCGGGTCCTGGAGTCGGAGGACACTGCATCCCGGTAGACCCGGCTTACCTAAGCTTCGAAGTTAAACGTCGACTCGGAGCCGACTTCCGCTTTATCGAAACCGCGATGGACATCAACAATGGCATGCCGCGCTATGTCGTCTCTCGCATTCAGGCAATTTTGAACCGTGAAGGCAAAGCACTCAACGGTGCCAAAGTTCTTCTTCTTGGCCTTACCTACAAGCCAGACATTGCAGACCTGCGCGAATCGCCAAGCCTCGACATCTTTGAGATTCTTCTTCAGGATGGCGCAGATGCTCGCTTCTTTGACCCTCACGTGACTACCGCTCGAATCGGAGATACCGTTCAGGAACGTCAGCCAGATTTGTTCGACGCCGTCGACGAGAGTGATGTCGTAGTGCTACTGCAAGCTCACAAGGCGTTTGATCTCGACGGAATTGTCTCTCGAGGCAAGAAGGTTTTCGACACCAGAGGAATCCTCGCGACTTCATCGAACGTCGAGCGTCTCTAAAATCTAGCGGCTCGCGCTTGCATAAGATTTGGCTCTAGAGGCCTAGATAAGCCCAATCGCGCTCGGCAAAATCTGGAAGATTCTCTTTGCCAATTTCTTTCAAAAGTTCCTTGTATTCTTCTTCGAAATCAATGTCGTTGGCATAAATATGACCCGACATTCTGCGCAATAAGAAAGCTACATAGCGTTCTAAGATGGCATCTAGTCGTTCGTCTAGGTTCTTGTTTCCCTCGCGTTTGTGTACCACGAATGCAAAGTCATAAAACCGGAATTGCTCCTCGGTGAGCGCTTCGAGGCTTATCTTGTTGGTTGCGCGAACCATTTCATCGGCATCGGCAATGCTGAAGCTCGACCCAACCTTTGGCACTCTAACCACCTGCTCGAGCAAGCTACCCCTTGTCGATCCCACTTTCGCACCCGAAAGTGCTCGAACCTGAACGTTGTCATCGAGGCGACCTTCGTTGAATAGGTTGTCTGATGGGTCCTCTTGCTCAATCGTGGTAAGCCACTTGGCATTGCGAGGAACAACCCACAGACCGAAGTTACGCTTCTTGGCGGCTACTGCGAACCAAACATCGGCCATGCCTGGCGCGCCGATTTCTTTGTATTCGAGGTTCCAGTACGCTCGCTCAAACAAAAGAGTTCCGGTGCCAATCATGTCAACCGGCAGTAGCGACGAAGCTTTGTCATTGAAGTGCCAAAGGTGACGTTGCCTGAGAAGTTTCTTGATCTCGGGAGGATAAATCGAACAGTGAACTCCTACCGCATAGGTGCCGCCGAGCATCTGCTGATAAGAAACCAACTTGGCGATGTAATCCTTTGGGTATGCGATGTCATCGTCGACGGTCGCGTAGAAGGCTGCATCGGTTTTGTCGATGAAAAAGAACTTGCCGTTATCGCGAACGTCTCCGTGGTCTTGCGACCTGGCAATTTGAATCTTCGGATTCTTCAAGAACGCTGGCACGTCATCCCAATTGTTTAGATAAACACCAAGACCCTTTACCTGAGGCAAGAGGCTCTCAACGACGATTTTTAGCGATGCGGAACGAACTGGAATCGAGGCAAGCCCAACGAAGACATCTTTGAGGTCTCTGGCAGAATCGGTTCTAGATGGGCGGAGTTTAGAAAGTGGCGTCGCTTTGACGATCTGCTTGAAGTGCGAGACGAGATTTGACACTAGAACCCCTTATCTGACTACCGCCATTCTAGACCGCGGCTAAAGGTTTGCCAGCGATTGGCGAACCCGCGGGATAACCTCGGTTGCATAAAGCTCGATCGTCTTCAGATGCATGGCATGCGTCATAGGCCCGTTGTCGTATTTGAGGTCGAAGCGACTGGCACCAATTGAAGTTACAGCGTGAACAATTTTTGCCGCCACGGTATCAGGCGAACCGAAGTACATCGAGCCATAGCGCACCTCATTCACGAAGTGATCTTTGGTTGGTTCGGCCCAACCGCGCTCACGACCGATCTTGCCGAATGAACCCAGATAGGCCGGCCAGCCAAACTCGATGGCCTCCTCGTCTGTGTCGGTGATAAATCCCGGGCTGTGAATTGAGATTGGCAGCTCGGTCTTGCCTAGTTGGGCCAAGGCGTCTCTGTAGAGTTTGGCAAACGGCGCGAACCGGGCTGGGTCACCACCGATGATGGCTAGCGCGAGCGGAATGCCGAGTCTGGCCGCACGCACCACAGATTCGGGGCTGCCGCCAACACCCACTCGAAGCGAAATAGGTCTTTCGGCTAGCGGATAAACGATTTGATTGGTCAGCGATGAACGCATTCGACCCGACCAGGTAACCGGTTCGCCTTTGAGCAACTCGACAAGCAGTTCGAGCTTCTCTTCGAACAGGTCTGCATAATCACCGAGCTCGAAACCGAACAGCGGAAATGATTCGATGAACGAACCGCGGCCCGCGGTGATTTCGGCACGACCATTACTCAGGGCCTGAATTGTTGAGAAGCGTTGGAACACGCGCACCGGATCATCGCTAGAAAGAACTGTTACGCCGGTGCCGATTTTGATTTGAGTGGTTACCGTTGCGATTCCCGCCAGAACGGTGTCTGGTGCCGACACGGCAAAATCTTCTCGGTGGTGTTCACCGATGTTGAAGGCATAGATGCCAAGAGAGTCAGCGAGCACTGCCTCGGCAACTACATCTCGAATCACCTGACCACCGGTGTTGGTGGCTCCAGTTTCATCAACGGTGATACCACCGAATGTGTCGAGACCGAACTGTATCTGAGACATATGTTTCCAATCTGAAACGAGCAACTAACTCTAGTTTGCGCCTCAAATTTAGTGAGGTTTGACATTTACCTAGTGTTTAGATGCAAGAAAGGCTCCCGAAATGAAGTGTTAAGTTGGCTTTGGTCGCGACAACTAAACTTTGGTTATGAGCGTAGTTCGTGCCATTAAGTCAGGTGTTGGTCATCTGCTGGCGAACTATGTCGGGCGTGTTCTACAGTCGAAAAACGAAGTTCAACGAGCCCCACGCTATGGCTTGATTCAGGTAGAACTTTCTCAAGTGACCGGATTCAAATCTCAAATCGGACAGATTGCCGCTCAGTTTGATGAGGTTCTCGTGCTTTGGCCAAACCAAGAACTCCCCCCAAGACCCCCCTCGAACGTGCAGTTTTTCGCAGCGGGCGGCCGATTGACTTCTCGCTGGCAGTTGGTTTCCAAGTGCGAAGACGGCTTCATCTTTCCAATCTCTTTAGTCAAGCCAATCCAAAAAGACCACGCTGATCACCTACTGAAGCACCTGTTCCACATGGGGGGCGCCAGTGCCGTTGGGCTCATGAATCTGGAAGGCTTGACGGGCGAGAGCTATGAGCCAACCGAGGCCGCCAATCGACTCGTTCTAGCCCCAACACTCGATCTCGACTACACGGTGATCGACCAGCGATTCTGGAAACTTGACGCTAGAGCAATTACCGGGAACGAATCCGAAAGTTTTGTCGCGCAGGCATCGGCGCGGGGTTTTGGGCTGTTCGTCTGCGACCATGCTCTCTCGAGCCCTTTTAGAAGAAGCCGAATTGAGCCAGCGCGAATCGAACAGGTGTTAGAGCAGTTCATTCGGTATCCGCAGACAATCAAAGCCCTCGATCTTCGCGCCGCTCACCAATGTCGCGAAATGTTTGGTTTGGCAGAGGCGCTAGCCAGTGAAGAAAGCCAGTTGCTTCGCGCCGAGTTAAACCGGGAATTCAAACGACTACTTTCGAAGTCCCACTCTGACGACTCAGAGTCAAGCGCAATCATTGAAAAACTCGGGATCTCGCGTTCGCAGGAGGTTCTGGCATGACACCAAAGAAAGAAGTTAAGGCAAAGGGCTCGATCGGCCAAAGGCTAGAACTGATCGCGAGAAGAAAATACGACTACCCTGCCATCAATCACGATCAACTGACTCGCAGGTTTGAGCATGCGCTGAAAAACTATCGTTCGATTGCCGAGCAGTTTCAGTCTGTCAAGCGAGAACTAAACGCAATCGCCACTGAACTCAAACGCATCGATGCAGCAAGAGCTCGAGACTTAATTTACCTAGAGCTTCAAAATCTAGAAATAATCGCCACGGGCCTGGCCACGGTTCATCACAAGCGAGAACTTATTGCGCACCTCGTGAAACGACTTCGTTTTGCATTAGAACGGCTGAGACTCGACGGAACTATCTACCCCGAACTAGTCATCGCAGGTTTTGCAACGCTAATCAAACGCGCCACCAATCTCGAGAAAATAATCATCGAGTTGGGCCGCGAAATCTCGGCACAAGAAACGGAGTTTGCACTTCTTGAAAACGCAGCTCGTTGGAGCGGACAGGTGGTCACCGCAAAGAGCTTTGTGGCCAATGGATTCTCTCAGGCCGGTATCGCGCTCCTGTTCAGTGTTGCCTACGGTGTGCATGCGCCAACCACTAGCCGAAGATCGGCGCTGCAAGAACTGATCCGCTGGGCTAAGCAAGCTGACAGGCCCGAGCTTCTAGAAAAGTTTTCACAACATCTCGAGTTTGCCCGAGTCAAAAAAAGCCTTAGTCGAGTAGTAGGCCTGAACTTTGTCGCACATCAAACTGCTCGAGTATCTGCCGGCGAGCAAGAAGCTGGCGAAGAGTTCTTCGTATTGATCCAAACCCAGAGACTTAAGTCGGAACTATTCCATGCAGACAACGCTCTTTGGGTTTCCAACTTTGTTGGCCAAATGGAGCAGGAAGTCTTGGGAGCTAAAAATACCCACCAGGCTCAACTCGAATGGATCAATTTCAGCCTGGAAGCAGCAGCTCTTGCGCCGATTGCTCTCAGCGAAGGCGATGAGCCAGTCTTTGAACGCATCGAAAGCGTGATCGAACCACGTGAAGTCAAGTCGAACGACCCGCTAGTCACGGTGATCATGCCCGCTTACAACAGCGCACAGTGGATCACTAGCGCGATCAAGAGTGTGCTCGCACAGAGCTGGCAGAAATTTGAGCTGATCATCGTCGACGACGCCAGCACCGATTCGACCCTCTCAATTGCCAAGTACTTTGAGGCACTCGACCCGAGAGTTAAGGTCGTTGCTTCAAACGAAAATGGCGGACCTTACCGTTGTCGAAACATCGCCCTGCGCATGGCTGCCGGAGATTTCATCACCGTTCATGATGCCGACGACTGGTCGCATCCGGAGAAGATCGAACGCCAAGTCGAACAACTTCTGCAAAACCCGAAAACCATCGCCAACGTTTCACAAGGTGCGCGAATGAATCCCATGAACCTGCAGGTTGGATTTAGCGGACGTAGCTCGATTCTCAGGCCAAACTATTCTTCTCTGATGTTCAGACGCGAGCCAGTGCTTCGTGAACTCGGTTTCTGGGATGAAGTGCGATTCGGTGGCGACTCCGAATTCCAGTGTCGACTCACTGCGTTCTATGGCAACGATGCGCTTCAAATCCTAGAAGCATCGGCGCTTTCGTTACTTCGGGTGGTCTCGACTTCACTCACCGCGGGTGGCGTTCAAGAAATGCTAAGCGGGGCACGAAAACTCTATAAAGATTCGTTCTTGCGCTGGCACGTGCGTCTGCGCGAGGAAGAGCGAAGCTTCTTCTTAAACCCAACCGAACCTCGACGGTTCTATGCGCCGCGCGCTTCAATGAAGCAAGACCTGGAGTCAATCAGGCACGAGTTGGTGGTCGCCGCAAATCTTGCATCATCGAGCGGCGATCTCGAGTCAGCTAAAAAGGCAGTGCTTCAGGCTAAAGAACTGGGTCTATCGGTAGGAGTGATCCACGTTCCACACCTTCAGCAGGCCGACAGCCAGATTGATTTTGACTTTGAGGCCTACTGCTGTGCCAACGGTGTCGAGTTGCTTCCGAACCTAAAACTAGAGGTTGGTGAAGAAACCAAATTTGGTGCCGGCCTGATCTTGAGCACGGTAGCCGCAGCTCAAGAAATCTTCGACCGCGCACCAACCTTCGAGGCCAACCAGCACGCGCTTTTGGTGAACTCTCAACGCTCAAGCCAGGGCACACGCCTAACCCGAGCCATCGAAAACTTCGAAACCATGTATGGAGCCAGACCCAACCTCGTTGCGGTGGATGGCGAAGCGAAGGCAAATCTAGAACTGAGCGCCGCGAGAGCTGAAATCGCTGAACTTGACCTCAGTGGAACTATCTACGCACTCGCCAATCAGCAGCTATTCCAAACTAGCGGCGACTGATTCTGCGTCGTAGCCAGGCTGGAATGGCAGGCTCACGATGTATGGCGTGAAACCGGAACGACGCTTGAAGTTGTAGAGTCCTTGGCCACCGTTTTGGGCGCCGCCATACATCAGGTAACGCAATCCCGATGCCTTGCCCCATGGAGCCGAAACTGCCTGCTCGACCACCTTTTGAGCGACAAAGTTGACTACGCCCCGATCTAAGAAGTCACCGTGCCCCATGATCTGGGCAAAGATTGCAAACTCACCATAGCGAACCACCGAAATGTAGGCGATCATGCGTTTGCCGAGTTCAACATCCCCTTGGCGGTAACCCTCTACTGGAATGAAAACGCCAAAGGTTTGGCGCCAGTGATGCAGGCATCCAAGCGCTGGAACTTTGCTCAGGGTCGATGGTGCTCCGCCCATTTCTTCTATGGACTTAGTCAGGTTTGACCTGATAGCTCCGCCGGATCTAACCTCTTTCGAGTTGTTGATCTCGTAAATGTCTGGCACATGATTTTTGGCGTTGTAAGGCTCGAAGATAAATTCCGAACGCTCCGCTTTTTGGTATTGGTGCCGATAGGTGGCAGGGCGAGAGTAAATCCAAGTGTTGAAATCGGTGATCGGATCAAGATCGATCATCATCGGAGTGAATCGAGGTGGCTCCGTTTGACCCTTCTTGTGCTCCATATAAAAGTAGTTGTCGAGTCCCTTGGGCAGCGAGTGCACGAACTTCGCGCACTGCTGGTTGCAAGAACCCGGGTGGAACTGCAGGTCTGGTTCAATGATTTCGGTTATTACGAGTTCGGCAAACTTGAAAGGAGCCGACCGGAGTTCGGTTGACGGAATCACAGGCGCTGGCGACGGATTCGGCTCAGCGCTTGCACTGGCAATTTTCAGGATTTCCCTTCTAGATATGGCATCGGCGAGGCCACCGGCCAAAGCGGCTTCGATCATGCGCAAATATGTAACGCCCTGAAAATGAAGGGTATTTCCCGGCCCAGAAGAGTCCAAATCGGCCAGTTCGAGCTCGTCTTTGGGCACTACTCCACCGAAAAATACATCGGGTGTGTGCTGAGCCACCAACTCGCCTAAGAGGTAATACTCCTCAACTCGATCGGCGAGCTTTGGGTAGTAGTCAACCTGCTGGTTAAGAAAAAGTACCGGAAGACCTGGCGCCTGCTCGCGAAGGCGTGCAATGAACTCAATGGCATTGGCCACAGACTCTTCGATCGTTGCGCGGCCGAGTTCGATGTGTTCGGCGGTGAATTGGGCGCGGTCACGAAGAAACTTTGGGTGAATCCAGAAGCGGGCACCGCCGCGGCGGTTTTGCCAGAGACTGAAGTTCATGTCGGCATAGGAGTTGAGCATGAGCAGGTCGGCATCTGCAACCTGAAGTACATCGCGGTTTGCCTGACCGATGTAATAACTGGCGAGGGTTTGAGGCATCGAATCGACGTCGCTGATCTCACGCAAAAACTCCTCAGACAGGTTTACCCCATTCAAAGAATCGAGAAGTTGAGCAAAGGTCGACTTTTGACTTTGTCGCAACAGCGGCGTTTGATCAAAAAGTGCTGGGTTCAGAGCAACCGCACGACGAGACGTGCAATCACCTCTGGCGACGATTGTGAGTCGCTGCCCGTTACTAACTGAAATTTTTGAAGCCACTAGGTAATCCTAGGCGCTTGGCAATTTACTCTGTAGCAGGTGCCGGGGTTGGCTCTGGAAGACCATTCGAGACGAAAGCCAATGCCTCGGCACGAACGTTGACGGGCAGACCAGAAACTAGGGTGAACGAGCCCTGAGAGTCTTGACGAAGCAGGTAACGAGCTGTGGCGCGAGCTGCTAGGTTGTCGGTTCCATAAAGCCGCAAATTCACCGGGTAGATGATCTGGTAAGGTGCTGGAGCAACGTCGAAACCTGCTGGTGGAACTGGCTTGGCATCCCAGTTGAACGCTACGCTCACGGCATCGGTCGATTTCGTTGGTTTCCACTGAGAAGCTGCTGACTGAACCGACATCAAATCAGGAGCTGCGCCCAACGGAAAATTCGTTGGGTCTACCAGGATGCTGGCGGCCATCGGAGTTACCAGAGCAATGTTAGAAAGCTGTGTGAAAACCGCGCCGGGCATGAATGCAATAGACCCCTCGGGCAGGTTTTCGTAATCGGCAACCGAAACCGGCTTAGAAACGTCAATGGTGGTGTTTAGGGTCTTGCCGGTGTAGTGCTGGTACCAAACTTTTAGCGCCTCGACCGATTCGGCCTGCGAGACAGGGGCAAGCGTGATTGGGCCTTCAAGAGGTGCGATCCCGGCGTTGTCTTCAACGATTTGTGGGTCAGCCCATTCGGAGATCGAGCCGTCGAGAATGCCTTGAATGCTCTTTGGCGAAAGCAAAGCCGTTGCACCAGCAGACGAGGTGATTACAAACACGCCAGTCTCAACCGCGTATGGAACGGTCGCGTAAGCAGACCCGGCAGGACCATCGCTAGCAACGCTGGAGGCAACGAGTTGTGCCGATGAGAAATCGGTGACCGTCATGGTCATGCCTGTGCAGTTCATGGTGAGGTTTTGGCCGAGGTAATCTACGCCTTCGGCAACCTCTGGAGCAAAGGCGGTTTTAACCTCACCATCGATACACGTGAAGGTTGCCTCTGCGAGAGCTGCGAGCGCCTCGGGTGGCATCGGCGGATTGCAGCCGGTGAGCAGCGTAGAACTCAGTGCTAGAACAGATGCGAATCGCATCGACTTCACGAACTTCCTAGATGCCATTTTTCTGCCCTTTCAATGCCGAATCTCTTTATTTCAAAAACAAGGTTTGGGAGTAAGGACGCATCCCTACTCCCAAACCAGTCGGAACTGTTTACTTGACGAGGTTCAGAACCGCGTAAGCCTTGGTGCGGATTGCACCCTGAATTGGAGTGTAGCCAAGACCGTAGGAGATCGATGGGCCACAGACGTTCAGGGTGTACTGCAGGAACTTCTTGACGTTGGCACCCTTGGCGGTTACCGAGCCAGCAGTGTTCACTACCGCGTAGGTGATTAGGGTCGCGTTGTAGCCACCGCTAACCGACTTGTTCCAGTCGATGTCAACGTTTCCGTTAGTCTTCACTGCCGAGGCAAGCTGAGCGTTTAGGAAGGTTGCCGAACGCTTAGCGTCTGGAGCGTAGTATTGACCAGCTTCGTTGCGAAGAAGAGCCTTCTGAAGGGTTCCTGCGTCTT
>JBJTMG010000069.1:0-2981 GCA_046063415.1 Micrococcales bacterium | reverse complement strand
GGAACTTGGACTCGGTCTTTGAGTAGGTAACGCCCAGGTCATCGCCTGTGTAGGTAAAGGCGTCCGCGAAGCTCTGGGAATCGTAGATATTTCCCTCGATGGCTACGGCCGAGCCATACGTATCTTTGCTGACCGTGTACTTTTTGCCAAGAACAATCGGCTTGGCTAGGTTCAGAGATACCTTGCTGGATTTTCCTGCAGGATTAGTCAGTCCGGTTCCGTTGAGACCTGTCACACTGGCCACTGCATAGGTGCTGGTGCCATCGCTGACCACAAAGCCCTCGTCACCGGTTCCGCTCAGTTGATACGGCACATTGAGGGTCACGGTGATCTTTGCAACATCGTCAATGGCGGCGGAAACAATGGTGGGCGTTGGTGGCGCAACCACCGGAGCGCTCTTGTAGAGCGCAGGGTCCTCGGTCTTTATCCAGACCTCGCCCTTTCCGGCAGCATCGAAAAAGTCGGCCCCTAGAAAACGGTCCTGGCTGTAATCCTTTCCAGCCCAACCCGAACCGCCCTTGCGAATGATAATTCCAAGGTCGTCATAGTTTTTCATTCCCGTGACGGTTGGGCACACCGCAACGGCACCGAATTCGTCAAGGGTCTTGAAGGTACAGTTTGGGGCGCTGCCATCGCTGCCAGATTTCATGTTCTTCCAGAGGAAGACATCCCAATCGGTGTAGTCACCATCGGTGCGCTGATAGTGCACGGTCAGGTTGAGCTCGTCTGGCATTGCCGCCTGAGCAGGAAGCGCACCCAGGGTGGCTCCAAGGCCGACTGCTAGGGCAAGGCTAGTGAGGGCCGAAAGTGAGCGCTTGAGCGAGAGGCTAAGTGACATGACATCCTTGTCGAGAAATGTGCGAACGGGTCTCATTCAAAAATAGAGCAGGTTTTTGACATCGCCTAACTTGTAAGCGATTGCAGTTTGAAATGAAACTAAATCGTTTTTTTTGGTAGCTAATCGGCAGCAAATTGAGCGGCAGGCGGTTTGCTGGTGCCAATTGTGGCAAGCGCAACTAGGTCATTAACAAGCTCAAGCCGCTGGCGTGTGGTGAGCCCTGGGGTTGCCACATACTGCCAGGCATCGATGGTTGCCAGCGCCCTAGTTTTGACAGTTGATTTGCCCGCCGCCGCGGCCTTCTGGTCAAACGAGATTTGCCGAGCCACCTTGCCTTGACCAAGAATCACCACGATGCCGTCGGCTAGCCCTCGGTACACTCCCGATACCTCTTGCTGGGTTGCCGAATTATCAAAGTCAATCCAATCCAGGCCGCACCAATCGCTTGAGCCTTGATCGCTCAGCTCATAGTCCAGCTCGGGTAGGACCTCCTCGCGCTCGCCCTCGGCTAGGTTGTGAGCGCCAAAGTTGAGCGCGGGAGCATAGCCGAATTTCATACGGTGCTTGAAAAGTTCGATTGTTTCCTGAGCCTTGCGAACGGGTGCGGTTGACTCCATTTCAAAGAACGAGACCTCAAAGTTGCAGCCGGTCTGGTCGCGAATATCCTGCAGCCCAGTTAGCGCGGTGTGCCGCTTGGAGTCAACCTGGTAGGGGCCGTATAGGGGCGTCAATTGAGCGAGCCTGCCGCGAATGGACTGTCCGGTTTGCTCAATGAAAAGATTGTCAGCGGTGCCGACTTCGCGAATCCGGTAGATGCCGGGGCCCTGCGGGATTTCCTCGATTGAGGTTACATTTCTGAGCGGATACCACTCTGACCATTCGCTGTCGCTCATGGCTCAAATCTACCCTGAGCTCGCCTCCAAGCCCATGAGGGCGGGTGACTAAATGATTGCGTCAACCAAAATGGTCAGCAGCGGAGCGAATATCAGAGCCGGTAATAGGTCTCCCACCGGCACATCTTTGATCTTGGTGATACGCAAGCCAATGCCCAGCATCAAGACACCGCCGGTTGCAGTTATCGCCGCGATTGCCGATCCCGGCAAAACCGAACCGAGGAAAAATGCCAAAACTGTCAGAAACCCTTGCCAAATCCCAACCGGAATCGCCGAAGCTGCAACGCCCCAACCCAAGGATGCCGCAAAAGCAATGGCTAGGAAGCCATCCATGAATGATTTCAGTGCGAGCTGATCAAACCCCTGCCCCATGCCATCGCGGAAGGCACCCAGAATAGCCATTGGTCCAATGCAGAAAATTAGTGAGGCATCCAGAAAACCGTGGATGAACTTGGCGCGGGCCGCTGAGCCACCGCCGGCCTTGCTGAAGCGGTCTTGCAGCCAACCGCCAAAGGATTCGAGTCTTGCCTCGATTCGCAGAAGCGAACCACTCACACCGCCAAGAATCAGTGCGCCAAGAACGGTGAGCAGGGTTCCAGGCGCTGTCACCGCGGCTACGAATTTTGGGTCTGCCAGTGATGCCAGATTGAGCCCACCAATTACCAGGGTGGTCAGGCCAAGAGCGTCAGTTACAACGGCGCTGGTTCTTGCCGGCATGCGGTTACCCAGGAGCACCCCCAGGCTTGCCCCAACAACAATGAGGACAACGTTAGTAATGGTGCCTAAACCGATCATGCTCCCAATCTAACTAACTCATTGGGATGCAGACGAATCCTTAGCGAATCTCCAGCGAATACCGAAGAATCCGGCTTACTTCACCTGGGTGACCGTCAAAATCACCGATGGGATTCCAGGGACACTGTTGCCCGCTGTAGAAAGCATTGAGATATTGGTGTCGCCGCTCTTCCAAGCGATTTCGTAGTAGTCTCCCGCCTTGTCAACTTCAACAAAGAAGTTCCAGGCTGCGACCATGCGGTCATCGTTGCCCCAGCTTCTAAGTTCGGTAGCGCTCATCGGCACATTGGTGCCGTTCTTGCGCAGCCAGATGTCTATGAAGTCGGTTCCCGAGTCGGTCTTGGCAAACTGCGTGCTGAACTGAATGTTGTAAACCCCCGCGTGAGCAAAGGTGATCCTTGAGGGGTTTGCGCTAGGAACGGTTATGCCGTTGTTCCAAGGGTCCGCGGTGTTGT
>JBJTMG010000068.1:0-2410 GCA_046063415.1 Micrococcales bacterium | reverse complement strand
TTGCTCTCGACATCCTGGCCAATGGAAACCAGCTCGGTTTTGCTGTGGCTGTGCTCAACGCGAACCACGTTTTGCTCAATGATTGGGCCTTCGTCTAGGTCCTCGGTGACAAAGTGCGCGGTGGCACCAATGAGTTTGACGCCGCGGGCGTGGGCCTGGGCGTAGGGGTTGGCGCCCTTGAAACCGGGCAAGAACGAGTGGTGAATGTTAATGATTCGGCCGGCAAACTCGGCGCAAAACTCGGGGCTCAGGATCTGCATGTAGCGGGCAAGCACAATCAGTTGAATGCCAGCCGACTTTATGTAGTCGCGCAGCATGTGCTCAAAGGCTGCCTTGTCGGCCTCGCTCTTAATCGTGTGAGTCTCAAACGGAATGCCATAAAACTCCGCCAACTGACCAAGGTCGGGGTGGTTACCAAACACTGCGGGAATCTCAACCGGCAGCTGTCCGGCTCGCTGGCGGAACAGCATGTCGTTTAGGCAGTGGGCGCTCTTAGAGACCAAAACCAGGGTCTTCATTTTGGCGCCCACCTCTTCGAGCTCCCAGGTCATTCCAAAGCGCTGGGCTACTGGCAAAATCTGGTTCTCAAAGTGTTCGCGCGGAACGGCTGACTCGATCTGCAGGCGCATAAAGAAGCGGCCGGTGTCATCGCTGGCAAATTGCTGACTCTCGGTTATGTTGCCATTTGCAGCAACGATGGCCCCGGAGATGGCATGCACGATTCCGGGCATGTCTTGGCAAACGAGAGTGAGCACCCAGTGGGTGTTGGAGGCCGGAGTCATAGGCTCAATATTAGCCAGCGGGTGGAATACAATTAGGCGCATGACCCAGGTAAATAACAGCCTTCCATCGTCTTTCAACACGCCTCTGAGCGAGACCGACCCAGAGATTGCGGCTGTACTTGCCGCCGAACTTGACCGCCAGCGCCACACGCTTGAGATGATCGCAAGCGAGAACTTTGTGTCTCGCGGAGTGCTCGAGGCTCAGGGTTCGGTGCTCACCAACAAGTACGCCGAGGGCTACCCGGGCAAGCGCTACTACGGCGGCTGCGAGGCCGTTGATATCGCCGAGAACCTGGCTCGCGACCGCGCCAAGGCGCTGTTCGGTGCGGACCACGCCAACGTTCAGCCGCACTCGGGAGCTTCGGCCAATGCGGCGGTTCTCATGGCGCTGGCAAACCCTGGCGACAGCATTCTTGGTCTTGAGCTCGCCCACGGTGGCCACCTGACCCACGGCATGCGCCTCAACTTCTCGGGCAAGATGTACCAGGCCAACGCCTACGAACTAAACCCAGACACCTACCTGATTGACATGGACATTGTCCGTAAGCGCGCACTTGAGACCAAGCCTGCAGTTCTTATTGCCGGTTGGTCTGCTTACAGCCGTCACCTTGACTTTGCTGCTTTCCGCTCCATTGCCGACGAGGTTGGCGCCAAGCTCTGGGTAGACATGGCGCACTTTGCCGGTCTGGTTGCAGCGGGTCTCTACCCGTCGCCGGTCCCTTACGCAGACGTAGTCTCTACCACCGTTCACAAGACTCTTGCTGGCCCGCGTTCAGGTCTGATCTTGGCCAAGGAAGAGTACGCCAAGAAGATCGACTCGGCGGTGTTCCCCGGTCAGCAGGGTGGCCCGCTCATGCACGTTGTTGCTGCAAAGGCTGTTGCCTTCAAGGCCGCTGCAACCGATGAGTTCAAGAACCGTCAGCAGCGAACCATCGAGGGTGCTCGCATCATTGCAGACCGCCTAACCGCCGCCGATGTCGCCGCAAATGGCGTTTCGGTTCTAACCGGTGGCACCGATGTCCACCTGGTTTTGGTTGACCTTCGCAACGCACCCATCGATGGCAAGGAAGCCGAGAACCTGCTTCACGAGGTTGGAATTACCGTCAACCGCAACTCGGTGCCAAACGACCCACGTCCGCCAATGGTCACCTCGGGTGTTCGCATTGGTACCCCAGCGCTGGCGACTCGCGGCTTTGGTGCCACCGAGTTTGCCGAAGTTGCCGAGGTCATTGCTGCCGTGTTCAAGCCAAACCCCGATGTCGAGGCTCTACGTGCTCGCGTTCGCAAGCTAACCGAGCAGTTCCCGCTTTACTCGGGTCTCGAGAACTGGTAACCGCGTGACCGCAGTCGTGCTAGATGGCTTGGCAACCGCCAACGCCATCAAAGCCGAACTTGCCCAGCGCGTGGTTGGGCTCAAGCAGCGCGGCATTCACCCCGGTCTTGGCACCTTGCTGGTTGGCGATGACCCGGGAAGCCACTCCTATGTTTCTGGCAAGCACCGCGACTGCGCACAGGTTGGTGTTGAGTCAATTCGCATTGACCTGCCAAACACCGCTTCGGCGGCCGATGTCCGTGCTGCCATTCGCGAGCTAAACGCAGCTAAAGAGGTCACCGGCTACATTGTTCAG
>JBJTMG010000067.1:0-2358 GCA_046063415.1 Micrococcales bacterium | reverse complement strand
GCCTCGGTTGCCCATCTTGGAAAGTCTCGCCCTCGGGGTCTGGCACCAGGTGAACAATCTCAGCACCCTGCTCGTAACGAACTTCCCAGTCGGATGGAGCACACTTGGTGCCAGACCCCGAGGGCGAGACTTTCCAAGATGGGCAACCGAGGCCGCCTATTGCAGTTTCGGCACCGGTTGATCAGGACATGCTTGCTGCGGCCCTAGGGCTAGCCGAGCAAAGTGATTTGACTATTGCCGTGGTTGGGGATTGCATTCCATTGATTGGCGAGACCAAGTCAACCGCCACCTTGGAGTTGCTGGGGTCGCAGGTTGAACTTCTGAATGGTTTGCAAAAGAGCGGAAAACCTTACGTTGTCGTGGTGATCTCCTCGAAGCCTTTGGTTCTTCCAGATTCGGCGTTGAAAGCGAATGCGCTCATTCAGGCATTCAACCCCGGCATGCGCGGAGGGCAGGCTATTGCCGAACTCATCCTTGGTCATATTGAACCCACGGGCAGGCTGCCAATTTCGTTTGCGGTTCACGTTGGACAACAGCCCACCTATTACAACCAAATTCGAGGTCAGCACGGAACCAGATATGCAGACCTTACCCAGAAGCCACAGTTTCCATTTGGGTTTGGGCTTTCCTACACAACGGTCAGCTACGGGCAGCCTCGCTTGGCTCAGACTTCGCTTGGCCTCAACGATCTAGTTAGAGCCAGCATCACGCTCAGAAACTCCGGCTCCAGACCTGCCCTTGAGACGGTGCAGTTCTACGTGTCAGATTTGGTTACCAGTGTCACCTGGGCCCAGAAGGAACTCAAGGGTTACCAGCAGGTTTGGGTTCAGCCGGGTGAGTCGGTGACAGTTGATTTTGAGTTGCCAGTTAGCGCTTGCACACTGGTTGATTCCAGCGCAACCCGCGTAGTCGAACCGGGTGAGTTTGCGCTTCTGGTTGGCTCTAGCTCAAGCGAAGCCGACCTGCAGGCAGTCATGTTCAACGTGGTAGGCCAGGCTTAGAAAATGCCGGCAACTGAGCCGCTGTACCGAGTCTGGCTGGACCAGACCAGCCCAGGTTCCCTTGACCGCGCGGTTGCGGCGGCGGTGGTTGCCTACGCCGCAGGCGACGCCTTTGGTTTTGCTTACGAGTTTGAAGCTAAGGCATCAGCGCCGATTCCTCAAGAACTTAGGACCAAAGGTGATTGGCCTGCTGGCGGTGTAAGTGACGACACGCTGCTGTCACTCATGTCAATAGAGTGCCTAAGTCAACCCGCGCCAGCCGCCGCTGGGAAACACTTCCTAGAGTTGCTTCACGCTCAGCAAAGCAAGCTCCGCGGCCTCGGCCCAACAACTAGGCATGCGCTTGGTTTGCCGGTCAAAGAAGCTGAGCAAGGAATCATCGGTGTCACCAACGGCGGCATGATGCGCACCGCATTAACTGGGTTGGCGTTCAGCCAGGACGAGGTTCGCAGGGCCTGGGTTAGAGAAATCTGTGCCGCGACCCACTTTCGCGCAGAGGCCCTTTATTGTGCTTTGGTTATGGCCCAGCTTTTTAGTACCGCATTGTTTGGAAAACCAGACTGGGATGTCCGCGAGCAGCTGGCCTTGGCAATAGAGACGGGCCCGATTGTGCCCAGCGAGTTCGCCGAGCGCGCCGCACAGCACACCGGAAAAAGCGGGCCGGGCGGAGTCTCGCTCAACCCCACCGAAACTTTGCTTGCTGTGGTGGACATCACAGCCAATTCGCACACAGTCTGGCAAGCATACGAGAATGCCATTTTGCTCGGCGGTGACACCGACACCCTTTGCGCGTTGGCCGGTGCGCTGGTTGCTCTCAGGAATCCCAATTCACTTGACGAGCTGCCCTGGCTATCGCAGGTAGATTGGCAAGAGATTCCGCAAACCGGATCGCTCATTGAACTAATCAACCGAAAGCGCAGCCACCCATGACCTCGTCAGAGCCCAGAACTCAGGCGACTACCTGGATAGTTGGTCCCGTGGCCTGGGACAGCGTTGTCTACACCAAGGAATTTCCCAGACCAGGTGCATTTACGCAGGGCATACGCTTCAATGAACGTGCCGGTGGTACCGGAGCCAACGTGGCTAGGGCGCTGGCCAGCGCGGGTGTAAGAACCGGTTTCGTTGGCTACTTGGGCAGCGATTCTCACGGTGAGGCCTTGCAGCAGGAACTCGCAGACTCCAAGATCCACAGGTTGAATATCACTCGAATCGACGGCCCCACCTCGCATGTCATGATTCTGGTGGATGCATCCGGCGACCGCACCATTCTTGGTCTGGCGCCAGATCACCTTGATCGCGTAACGCTCCAAGACGTTCCACTTCAGGCTGGGGACACGGTGGTTTTTGTGGTTTGGCG
>JBJTMG010000066.1:0-23273 GCA_046063415.1 Micrococcales bacterium | reverse complement strand
GGGCGTCGAGAACCTCGACGTTCAGTGCGAGCGACTGCATTTCCTTGGCAAGAACGCGGAACGACTCTGGGATACCAGGAGCCTGGATGTTCTCGCCCTTGACGATTGCCTCGTAGGTCTTGACACGGCCGGTGATGTCGTCCGACTTGATGGTCAGAAGCTCCTGCAGGGTGTGAGCGGCACCGTAGGCCTGAAGGGCCCAAACTTCCATCTCACCGAAGCGCTGTCCACCGAACTGAGCCTTACCACCGAGTGGCTGCTGGGTGATCATGCTGTAAGGACCGGTGGAACGAGCGTGGATCTTGTCGTCAACCAGGTGGTGCAGCTTGAGCACGTACATGTAACCAACCGAGATTGGCTCAGGGAATGGCTCACCCGAACGACCGTCAAATAGCTGCGCCTTACCCTTTTCGGATACCAGGCGGTCACCATCGCGGTTTGGCAGGGTCGAACCCAATAGACCTACGATTTCGTCCTTTGAGGCGCCATCGAAGATTGGGGTTGCAACCTTGGTACCAGGCTCGCCGGCACGCATTTCGTCAACCAGGGTGTTGGCCCACTTGGCAGCGCCGGTGATGTTCCAACCCTGCTTGGCAATCCAGCCCAGGTGAGTCTCAAGGATCTGACCGAAGTTCATACGACCAGGGATACCCAGCGGGTTCAGAACTACGTCAACCGGGGTTCCGTCGGCCATGAATGGCATGTCTTCTACCGGAAGGATCTTGGAGATAACACCCTTGTTACCGTGACGACCAGCAAGCTTGTCACCCTCGGTAATCTTGCGCTTCTGAGCAATGTGAACGACCACGCGCTGGTTTACACCGGCACCCAGTTCATCGTCGCCAGCTTCAATGTCAAAGACCTTGACGCCGATAACGGTTCCCTGCTCACCGTGTGGAACCTTTAGCGAGGTGTCGCGAACTTCGCGGCTCTTCTCGTTGAAGATTGCGCGGAGCAAACGCTCTTCTGCCGAAAGCTCGGTCTCACCCTTAGGAGTGACCTTACCCACCAGAATGTCGCCTGGGCGAACCTCGGCACCAATGCGAATGATGCCCTTCTCGTCTAGCTGAGCAAGAGCTTCCTGCGAAACGTTTGGAAGGTCTGCGGTGATCTCTTCCTTACCTAGCTTGGTGTCGCGAGCGTCAACCTCGTATTCCTCAATGTGGATTGAGGAGAGGGTGTCGTCCTTGACCAAGTTCTGGCTAAGAATGATGGCGTCTTCAAAGTTGTGGCCTTCCCATGGCATGAATGCCACGAGCAGGTTCTTACCAAGAGCCAGTTCTCCGCCGTCGGTTGCAGGGCCATCGGCAAGAACAGCGCCAGCCTCAACGCGGTCTCCCACGTTGACGATTACGCGCTGGTTGATTGCGGTGCCCTGGTTACTGCGGTCGAACTTGCGGAGCTTGTAGGCACGCTCGCCACCCTTGTCCTGAAGAACAGTGATGACATCGGCGTCAACGTCGGCAACGACACCGGCCTCTTCGTTGACAACCACAGCACCCGAGTCGATTGCTGCAACGCGCTCCATGCCGGTACCGACAAGTGGCGAGTCGCTGCGAAGCAGTGGAACTGCCTGACGCTGCATGTTGGCACCCATCAGTGCACGCGACGAGTCATCGTGCTCAAGGAATGGGATAAGGCTGGTGCTCACCGAAGCAAGCTGACGTGGGGAGATGTCTAGGTAGTCAACCTCATCGGCTGGAACTTCAACTACGTCTCCGCGGAACCGCGCGAATACCTTCTTGTTGGCAAAGGTCTTGTCGGCGTTTAGCGTTACGTCGGCGCCAGCGATGACCTTGCCCTCTTCGGCAGCTGCGTCTAGGTACTCGATCTTTCCGGTGACCTTGCCATCTTTGACCTTGTTGTACGGGGTCTCAATGAAGCCGAAGGTGTTGATACGTGCGTAGGCGGTTAGCGAACCGATCAGACCAATGTTTGGACCTTCAGGGGTTTCAACCGGACACATACGACCGTAGTGCGAAGGGTGAACGTCACGGACCTCCATTTGGGCACGCTCACGAGCGATACCACCAGGACCAAGAGCCGAAAGGCGGCGCTTGTGAGCCAGGCCGGCAAGCGGGTTGTTCTGGTCCATGAACTGCGAAAGCTGGCTGGCACCAAAGAACTCCTTGATTGCCGATACCACTGGACGCAGGTTGATCAGGGTCTGAGGGGTGATTGCCTCAATGTCCTGAGTCGACATGCGCTCGCGAACCACGCGCTCCATGCGGCTTAGGCCAATGCGAACCTGGTTCTGGATTAGCTCACCAACGCTGCGGATACGACGGTTGGAGAAGTCATCGATGTCGTCTGCAGAAACCGCGATGGTGCCGGTCTTGCCGCCGAGCTGAAGGTTGAACTCCAGGCGGGCGTTGCTGGCAGCGGCGTTGTTCTTGATAGATAGGTCGAACAGAAGCAAGTACTTGAGGGTTGCAACGATGTCGGTGACGGTAAGGGTGTTAGCGTCTAGCGGCTCGTTGATGCCCAGCTTGCGGTTTAGCTTGTGGCGACCCACCTTGGCAAGGTTGTAGCGCTTGCTCTCAAAGTAGGTGCTGCGCAACCATGCCTCGGAGACTTCGGCACCGGCCTGCTCGCCACGAACCTTGCGGTAGAGCTCGCGAAGAGCGTCTTCCTTGGTGACGATTGGGGTTGGGAAGACCTTTGACTTGTCGTAAGCCAAGGTGTTCTCAATTAGGTCTACGTCGTACTCCCAGGTTGGGGCGCCCTTTGACACCGATGACTGGATGTCCGAGAACTCGGCACGGATCTGCTCTTCTGACAGGCCAAGCGCCTTTAGGAAGATGGTGGCCGAAACCTTGGTCTTGCGGTCTACCTGGACCTGAAGAATTGGCTGACCGAAGCGAGCAACCGGCTTGCGGTCGTCCTTGACCCACTCGGTTAGGAACTCGAGGTAGCTACCGCGGCTTGGGATGATCTGAGCCTTGTTGTTGCGAACGTCGAGGTTACCGGTGGTGTTGGTGGATACCGAGAAGTAAACACCTGGGCTACGGACCAGCTGCGAGACAACCACGCGCTCGGTTCCATTGATGATGAATGTGCCCTTGCCGGTCATAACTGGGAAGTCACCCATGAACACCGTCTGGCTCTTGATTTCACCGGTTAGGTAGTTGGTGAACTCGGCCTTGATGTAGAGCGGCTGGGTGTAGCTCTTGCCCTTGGTCTTGCACTCGTCAGGAGTGTAGCTGGGGTCAAACAGCATTGGCTCGGCAAAGGTAAGGCCCATCTTGGCATCTTGCGAGCTGTTGTTTGAATCTTCGATTGGGGAAATCTCTTCAAAGATTTCTTCCAAACCGGTCTTGGCGTCTGGGCCGGCGATTGCTCGCCAGGCTGGTGCGCCTACTAGCCAGTCAAAGCTCTCGGTCTGCAAGCTCAGTAGATCGGGAACCGCAATTGGCTCCGTTACCTTTGCAAACGAAGGGCGCTGGGCCGATCGGTCATTCTTAGTGGTCTTAGCGTTTTTCGCAGCCAAAGAAAATCCCTCCAAGGAATTTAAACTCAAGGGTGGTGAGTGGATGGGAGATCGCGACCCGTTTATGTCGCCGCAATATGCGACACGCGCGCCGACCACAATATGAGGGCGCGATTTGGGAGCAAACCATTAGCCTATAACGATTTAGTCGCGACTGTAAACAAATTTTCTAAAAATGCAGGACATTTATTGCGCTTGGTGCTATAACCACTCGACTGCGCCGAAGAGGTGTGGCTGAAACGTCCTAGCAGCCTGTGATGTAGGCGTTGATTTTGTCCGCCCACTCCTGTGCGTCCTGTGCACCTAACACCAGTCGGGTGTAACCGTGGTTGGTGAGGTTGACCTGCAGAACCTGGTTTGGGCGAGTCCAGCACACAAAAGCCCTGTCACCGCGCCACAAAAAATTACCCGCGATGATTACGCCAGGAAGGCCCGTGCCTGGGATTCTCAAACCCAGGTTTGCCCACCAGCGCTTGCCAAGTACCTCGGCTCCGGCGATCTTTGAGAGCGGGACATCGATGTTGCCGTGAAGCGCTGCAAGCTTCTCGCCGGCAGATAGCCCAACGTGAAGCGCCTTTTCGTCAATGGTTAGCTTGGGCATGCGTTAGCGCCAAACCGAAACGATGACCGACATGACAACCAGTGCCGCAATGTCGTTACCAACTTCTAGTAACCACACCTTGAGTCCGTGACCGGCAAACAACCGGTGCGATAGCGAAGCAGCGGCGGCCACAAAAACTCCAAGCAAAAGCCCCACCTGCAAGCCAATGACCAGGTTGTTTGGAGACTCGGTTCCTGCGATTACAAAGTTGATTACCACGGCTGCCGCAAAAGCCATGACCAGCTGGCCAAGGTAGGTGAGGCCAAAGATTAGGCCCATGTTGCTGCCGCCAGCCGCTTCTTCTGGCTTACGACCCATGAGTCGCCACCAAACCGGAAAGAAGGTCTTTGGCCCAAACCAGATTGCTCCGGTGGCGAAACCGGCAACTGAGGCTACAAGAATGGCTAGGAAATTCAGATTGTTCATGATTGCACTCTAGCGGGCGAGCCAGATTTGGTCTTGTGGCTTGGAATCTTGGAAGTCATGGGTTGCAAAGTTGGGCAAAGATTCTGGCGTTCCACAAACTGTGAACTGTGCGCTTAGCCAACTCTGCTGCTGAGCTTGAAAGTCATTTTCGGCCGCTTGCCATTCGTTCCAGAACCGCTCCGCCTCGGCGGGATCTGGCCGTTCGGCAGCGTCTCGAATCAAACCTCTTTCCTTGGCTGCTATGGCATCGGATTGAACCCACACGCAAAGATCCAAGTGAGGGCGCATGGATGCTTGGGTTGCCCCAACCCCCTCGACCACAATCACGGGGTTGGCTTGGGCAACTATTGCTCCGGCGCGACCCCGCTCGGTCCAAGCGGGTGGGTTAAAGGCGATATCATTGCCGGCCGCCAGCGGCTTCAAGCCGTTTTCAATCAGCATCTCGGGCCAATCGAACAAGCTGTGCCACCAGGCGAAGTCATCGGTGCTCAGCAAAGTGGCTCCCAATTGCGTGGCCAGGTTAAGCGCCAGTGTGGTCTTTCCACCGCCGCTTCGACCATCAACGCCAATGACCGTTACAGGTTTTGTGAATCGCTCGCGGACCAAATTGGCAAACTCCCGCTGGGGCATGGTTTCAAAACTGGCCTGGGGTTCACCGTTATATAAGAGCATCCGTCAGCCAACTCGATAAAACAGGCTGCGCTGAGGAACTCGGTCACCCAAGGTGACTGGCTTCTGGTGCATGTCCACCCAGTCTCCCTCGATGTTTGAGTACAAAAGTTCATCGTGCCAACCGGTGTTGACCAGAACCGTGATGCGCTCGTTGTCGAATCGCCGCTCAAAAATCATGGCGTGGTTTTTTAGTTCAACTACTTCGAGGCCACCGTGGGTTAGGGCCTTAGAGTCGTGTCGAAGCTGCATCCAGGGCTTAGAAAACTCCATAGCCTTTGCCTGCTGCTCGTTCAATACCGCGGGGTAACTAACCCGGCAGCCCGGGTCGTTCTCGCCCTGCATGGCAAGCTCGGTACCTGCAAACACCACAGGCACCCCGGGAACCAGCATGTGAAGCGCAAAGCCAAGTTGCCAGGAGTCTTCGCGGCCTCCAACCAGAGTTGCAAAGCGGGCCGTGTCGTGGCTGTCTATGAAGTTGGGGAGCACCGAGAAATCTGACCAACCGGCGCACCACCGCATGATATCCAAGATGAAATCCTCGGCATCGGCGGCGTGCTTGTGCACGTAGTCCTGAATCCGGTAGCCGGTCCGATAGTTCTGCACCGCCTCAAAATCCGTGGCAAAAGACCACTCGTTCCAGGCCTCGGCAATGAAGTATCGGGCCGAGGACAAATCCTTGGTGCGTTCACGCAGTTGACGCATGAACCCATCGGCAAACTTGTATGGAACATCGAAGCGCCAGCCAGCGATTCCATACTCGTGCCAGTGCCTCAGCACCCGCTCAACAAAGTCCAACACCAATGGCTCGGCCGTGTTCAGCTTGGGCATGAACTCGGTGCCACCAAAGGTTTGGTACGAGCCATCGGGGTAAATGTGGAACATTTTGGCAAGCTCTTGGTCTCCGGCAAGCGCTGCCTGAAACTCTGGCATGGTTCGACCGCAGTGGTTGAAAACGCCGTCGACTATTACCCCGATGTCTCGGGCCTTGGCCGCGCTCGTGAGACTGCGCAGATCCTCGTTGGTGCCAATCAGCGGCTCAATCTCAAAGTAGTTTTCGGTGTCGTACCGGTGGTTCGACGGTGCTCGGAAAATCGGGTTGAAGTAGAGGTTACCCACACCCAGCTCACGCAGGTGATCGAGTTTGCCCTGCACCCCGCGCAGGTTTCCGCCAAAGAAGTTTTCGCGGGTTGGCTCCGAGTCCCAGGGCACAAGCGGACGGTCGGCAGGAACCGATTCATCGCGCGCAAACCGATCCGGGAAGATTTGGTACAGCGCACCCGAACGGACAAAATCTAGATGGTCTTCTTTGACTTGATTGAGCCTCATGCTCCTAGCCTATTGAGCGCCAGAGCTTGCGCGCGCAAAAAGAAACCGCCGACCTAGCGGGCTCCCGAATCGCTTCGGAACGCTCAACTAAATCGGCGGTCTCGTGCTCGAATGTCTAATGACATTCGTGGCACTCGCGGTGACGGTGGGATTTGAACCCACGGTGCGCTTTCACGCACACATGTTTTCGAGACATGTACCTTCGGCCGCTCGGACACGTCACCGTGGGATAGATTACTACAGAACCGCACCCCACCCAAACCCGTTTTGACCGCAGGAGAAGGCCGCCGTGAGCACAGAGGGATCGACTAGAGCGATTGTTGCGGCGCTGGCCGCCAACATTGGAATCGCAACCACCAAATTTGTTGCGGCCGCCATTTCGGGTAGCGCATCGATGTTCGCGGAGGCGATCCACTCGGTAGCTGATTCGGGCAACCAGGTGCTGCTGATCATCGGTGGAAAAAGAAGCAGGCGTCAGGCCACCGGTTCGCACCCGTTTGGTTATGGCCGCAGTCGCTACATTTACGCGTTCATGGTCTCGATCGTGCTTTTCAGCATCGGTGGAATGTTCAGCATCTTGGAGGGTGTGAGTAAGCTCGGCGAGCCACACGAGCTAGATAACGTTTGGCTTCCCCTGACGGTTCTTGGCGTGAGCATTGTGTTGGAGTCGTTCAGCCTGCGCACCGCCCTGCACGAGAGCAAGTTGGCTCGCGGTGACCAGAGTTTGGTCAAGTTCATTCGGCACGCCAAGGCTCCGGAACTGCCCGTGGTTGTGCTCGAGGACATTGCTGCGCTGGTTGGTTTGGTGTTTGCCTTTGCCGGGGTTGGCCTGAGCGTTCTAACCCACAACCCAATCTTTGACGCCTACGGAACCCTGGCGATTGGTGTGCTGCTGATTGCAGTTGCGGTCCTACTGGGATTCGAGACCAGCAGCCTTCTGATTGGCGAGGGAGCCACCGATGGCGACGCCAGCAAGATTCGCGCCGCGCTCGAGACTACCGCTGGGGTGGCAAGCGTGATTCACATGAAGACGCTTTATCTTGGCCCAGACGAGTTGATGCTTGGCGCAAAAATCGCGGTTTCGGCGAGCGCGACCGCCTTAGATATTGCTCAAGTGATTGACTCCGCCGAGAACGCCGTGCGAGCTGCCGTTCCAGCAACCAGAGTGATCTATCTAGAGCCGGATATTCTGCGCGGTTAGCGCTTGGCTTCAAAAAACTCCCGTAGCTGGGCTGCGCACTCGGCTTCCAACACACCACCGATGACCTCGGCCGGCTGGCCGAGACGCGAATCGCGAAGCAAGTCGTAAAGCGAGCCAGCCGCTCCAACGCGTTCATCCCAGGCACCAAAGATAACGCGTGGTATTCGCGCCGCAACTATTGCGCCGGCGCACATTGCACAAGGTTCCAGCGTGACTACCAGGGTGCAGTTGTCCAACCGCCAGTCACCAAGTTGCGCTGCCGCGGCGCGTATCGCCTCAATCTCGGCGTGACTGGTGGGGTCGTCGAGTAGTTCGCGCTGGTTGCGACCAACCGAAACAACTGCGCCCGAGGAGTCAACAATGACGGCCCCAACCGGCACATCACCCGAGACCTGCGCTGCGGTTTCGGCTTGAGCCAGCGCCAACTTCATCAACTCTTGGTAGTCCATTAGATTTAGCCTATGCGAGTTCACATTGCCGACCACCCTCTAATTACTCACAAGTTGACAGTCCTGAGAGACCAAGCAACCCCGTCTCCCGTATTTCGTCAACTGGTCGAGGAACTCGTGACTCTTCTGGCCTACGAGGCAACCCGTGAGGTGCGCGTGGACAAGGTTCAGGTGCAAACCCCCGTTGCTCTGACCCACGGCGTAAAGCTCAGTCGCCCTCGGCCACTTGTGGTTCCAATTCTTCGCGCCGGACTGGGCATGCTCGAGGGAATGGTCAAGCTTCTTCCAACCGCCGAAGTTGGCTTTCTGGGCATCAAACGAAACGAAGAAACCCTGGAGCCAGACACCTACGCCGAGCGCCTGCCCGATGACCTAACCGGCCGCCAGATCTACATTATTGACCCAATGCTCGCCACCGGTGGAACTCTCATTGACAGCATTGACTACGTTTTCAAGCGCGGAGCCACCGATGTCACGGCTGTGTGCCTTATCGGATCGCCCGAGGGCTTGGCTGCCGTAGAGCAGCACGTTGGGGACCGCGATGTAAAGGTTGTCCTGGGCGCCCTAGACGAGAAGCTCAACGAAAAGGGCTACATTGTGCCCGGACTGGGTGACGCAGGCGACCGCCTCTACGGAACCGCCGACTAAAAACCCCGTCGGCTCAGTAACCTTGTCGGCCCAAAATAACTAGCTAGCTGGCTCCACCTCTACTGACCACTGCCTTGAGGGTCTTGAGAATCAAGAAGATGTCGGTTGCTGGGTTCCAGTTCTCAACGTAATCAAGGTCCAACCGAATGGTTGCATCCCAGTCAAGGTTGGCCCTACCACTGGTTTGCCATAAGCCCGTGATTCCGGGCTTTACCAGCAGGCGGCGAGTGTCTGTGGTTCCGTACACGGCAACTTCACTTAGCAGCGGTGGACGTGGTCCAACAATGCTCATGTCTCCCACCAACACGTTGAACAACTGCGGGAGTTCATCGATGCTCCATTTACGAATGAAACGGCCCACCTTGGTCACGCGCGGATTATTTGGGTTCTTATTCATGATGCGGTTTGGGCTGGTGTTGGCCTCGGACATCATTTTTTCGTGCTCGAGGTGTGCACCCACAAACATGCTGCGGAACTTGATCATCTTGAAAGTTCTACCCTTGAGCCCGGCGCGCTCCTGCAAGAACAAGACTGGCCCGTGGTCCTCGAGCCAAATGGCTAGGGCCGTGATAACCAGAACTGGTGAGGCGATCAGTATGAACAGTGCCGATAGCAGCAAATCCATGGTTCGCTTGACGAAATACTGAAGTCCGTCAAACGTTGGGGTGTCGATGTGAAGTAGCGGAAGCCCTGCAACGTTACGGGTGTTGATTCGAGGGGCTGCAACGTCAATGAGCCCAGGAGCCACGACCATTTCAACTTTTGAGCCCTCTAGCGCCCAAGAGATTCGCTTAATGGCTCCCGCGTCGATCCTGTCTCCACCAATGACAATCACCGTGTCCAAATCGAAGCTCTCAATGAGGTCTTGGCTAGCCAGGTGATAAAAAACCAGGTCGATGTCTGCCGCCGAAAGTTTGGCAACTGTCGCCTCGTCAACGGACTCTTCATGAATGATGGCCAAAACTGGAAGATAGCCCTCGTTGCGATTAGCCGTTAGCTGCTTGGCGATTTCAATGACACGAGTCGGCGGCCCAATCAGGGCGACCCGGCGGCTGAACGTGCCCTTGCTTCGCTGTCGCAAAAGCCATTGACGGCCCATCCATCGATGCCAGATCACCAGAACAGTCGCAAACACGATTGACTCAAAAACGAACAGCCTGGACACATCGAGCTTAAATGCCAGAGCCATAAACGATAGGGTCAACAAAACGGCAACCGAGACTTTGGTGGCCAGCAGGTACTCGTCCACGCCCGTGCCCGCTAAATTTGAGCGGTTACTGCGGAAGACCAAGAAGAAAAACCAGTAAAAACTGATAACTGTGATGGCCAGAGCAACGGGGTTGAGAATAAGCACCAAATCGCCGCGGGCAACCGCCTGCGCGTGCAGTTCCTCAAGATCTCCCGCGTTTAGCAGGTAGGCGAAAAAAACGGCTGCTGCTGAGACCACAAAGTCCCAAAACTGCAACCTATCGGCATAGATCTGCATTTGGTTTTTAGTAACTACGGCAGATGCTGGTACGTAACTCATGCTGGCCCCCACCAGTTAGTGATTTGCATCAGGCTTTCCTGAATTTCCTTGGCAACGCGCTGGTACTGCGCATAGTCGCGACCCCACGGGTCATCGATGTCATCGGACTCTAAAGCTGGTGGTGCGTAGCCCCGGTAACGGCTTGCAAGTTCCACCTTCTGAAGCGGAGAAACTGCTTCAGCCAGAACAGAGGCATCGATGGATTCGGGGTTGCCGTTTAGGAATTGCCCAACCCTTGCGAACTCGGTAATGGTGAAGCTCTTCTTTATTGCTTCCGCGTTGGTTTGAGCCACTCTAGACCGGTGCTCCTGAGTTGCACTCAGGACTAAATCTGCTCTGTCCAATAGCTCTGGGGTGAGTTGCTGCGCAATGTGCTCCCTGGGCTCAAAACCCAACTCGACCATGCTTTGAACTGACTTTGGATGCATGGCGTTTCCCACTTCGGCGAAGGTACCAGCGCTAAATGCCGCGATGCTAACACCCTTAGCATCTGACATCTGCTGAAGAAGTTGCTCAGCCAGTGGCGAGCGACAAATGTTTCCGGTGCAGACCAAAAGCACCCGGAGCGGTTGCAACTGGGTTGAAGCCTTGGCCATGGTTTAGTTCTTCTTGGAGCGCTTGTTCTTGCGGCTGCCTTTTTCGGGCTGACCGTAACCGTAGTCATAACCGTATTGATAGGCCCGTGCTTCGGCTCTCTTAAACATAATTTTTCTGAGCACAACCCGCGAAAGTTTGGCGTCGGTTCCGCAGAAGTGAGCAAAGTCACCCTGATGGTGGGACAGGATCGTTTTTACGCTTTCTACGACTAACATTAGGCCTCCGGTGAGCTTTGCCATGATGATTGCGTCTGTGACGAGCAATAGATTAGGAGCGACACTGATAATGGTAGCGAATACCGCAGTCCAGCTATTCGAGTGACTTGAGCATAGATTGAGTGCCCTGTAACAAACTTGGAATAGAAGGTACGCTTCCAGCTGGCAAAACATCGAGCCACCCATAGCCCGAAGGCTACATCACACTTACAAGTGGAACATGCCCGATGAGTACGTTGCTAAGACCACCTGAGCCTTCGACGCTCATGCCGCGGGAAACATCAGGCTTGCGGAAATCTCCGTAAACCAAGAGTATCCCCGCGCCAGTGTCCGCAATTGAAATTGCAAGACGCGGGCTAAATGTATTTTTTCCTTCATTTGGAACATAACTCGCCGAGACAATGGCCTTGTGCCCCTAAGCAACTTCGACGAACTTGGTGTTGGCCCTCACCTGCCAGAATGCCTCAGACCGAGCACTCTTGTGGCTGGAGTGGGCTATAAGTCGCTTGCTTCGAAGGTGCCAGATCTGAGAGGACTGTTAGCGAGCGCCTCGAAGTCAAATACCGGTGACAGGTTACAGGTGTATAGTTCAAGCCATGCCCAGCAGACTCGGCTTGAAGCTCGAGCACTAGCCAGCGCTATTGGGCAGAACGCGGGCTCGCGAATCTGGCTGACACTAAACAACGCCGCTGGCCCCGATTACATTCGCGGTTCTAATCGAGAACTGGTCAGTGTCTACGCGCCAACCGGGGCAACCGACACCGGAATCTTTGTCAACGGCAAACAGGAGTTCGCTCACTTTGGCATGGATGGCAAGCATCCGATCTACCAGGTAATAGTTGAGTTGAACCCCGGCCAAACCAAGACCATTAAGTTCACCTGGGCTGAACCAACGCAAACCACAGTGGGCACCCCGCTCACGGTGTCACCCGAGCTGAATTTGCCGGCGAGCTACAACCCAATCAAAGCCTCGGTTCGTTCGAGTGGCTTTTGCCCAACCAAGTAGCAAGCGCAACACCCAGAGCGCTTCCAAGACCGTTGTGCAGGACGTCATCGAGGCTGAAAACCCGCTGAGTCACAACAAACAACTGCAAGAGCTCTGCGGTCAGTGAAATACCAACACCCACAGCCATGACCAGCAGGTGGTTGGACTTTGGCCAGATAGCGGTAGCCAGGTATCCAAGCGGCACAAAAAGCAAGATATTCGCGGTGGACTCGAGAAAGTTGTAGTCCAGCCAACCCAAGCCGGGAGTGGTGTCTGCGAAGCCAAGAATCGCCTTAACCAAAGTATTGGTGGCGCCGCTCTGATCCACGGGCACCGGCCAGAGCAAAATGAGCACCAGAACAACCGAGTAGCCCGCGGCGAAAATCTTACGCATTGTTACAGGTTAGCCCCGCAGCCATCGGGGAAGGGTTTGACACCAGTACTGCCGCTAGTCCATACTTTTCACTATGACATCATCTGCCATCTCTATTTCATTGTCGGAGGCGACCGTAGGACGCTCCGCAATGATGATGCGCGCCATGATGTGTATGCGAATGTGTCGCTAACTAACAACTCAAACAGCCTTATCTAGGCGAACAGTTAGCAAAGACACCAACACCCCAGCCCAAACGCCGGACTCTACCTATTTGTCCGCACCCTCCTGGTCTCTCGCATACACAACTTAAGGATTTCTAAAATGTCAATCGCACTACTAAACGACTACCGTTCAACCACCACTACCGCCGCTGCAGCTCAGTCCCCTGCCGTAAACCAGACCCTCACCGCAGTTCCAACCGAAACCGAGGCTCGAGGCTTTGCGCTTTACGTGGGAATCGACGAAGCCACCGCGGCTGCGGCCGGAGTTTCACTGGCCGAACTGGTCACCGCACTCCGATCCACCGTGGCCCAGTTGGTCCCAGCTGCAGCCCAGGAAACCTACGCGGCCGTGGCGCTTGCCCCGGTTGGTGCCGGTGGCAAGAACGTGGACATTGTTCGCGCAGCCCTACGCGACCCACGCGCCCTAGACAAGTTGGTTGAGGCCAACGAGGCAGACAAGGCAGCGCTCGGCATCACTGTTGACATTCACCGCCACCGCGTCTTTGTAGACGGCCGCAACGCTGACCTGACCAACAAAGAATTTGAGCTGCTCACCTACCTGATCAACAACGAGGGCGAAACCATTTCGCGCCGCGAGCTTGTAGACGCAGTCTGGGCAGACGACCAGGAAGACGCTCCTAACGACCGCACCATCGATGTCCACATTCGTCGCCTTCGCGCAAAGATCGGCGGCTACGAGGACATCGTGCGCACCATTCGCGGCGGTGGCTACCGTTTTGACAAGCACCCAGACGTTTTGGTCGAGGCATAAGCGGGCAGGTGTAAAGGATTCCTAGGGAGGCTTCGTTTCATTTGGCTGGGCGAACGGGATGCAGTTCTATGTAACCTCTGCTACCGACCGGCTCCAACTGAATACGGGGGTTGCTTTCATCCCACTCAAACCCCATTGCCGCAGGATTGAAATTCGATATTGCGACCCAAAGTTGTTGAATCGCTTCGCCAAAATTGTGCTCTTCAAATGGTTCGCCCTGGAATTGAATGTAGGTGCTCTGAGGGAGGTCGATAACATCGAAGCCTTCCGGAATTGGACCCGTGTAGTCGGCGGCGACCTCTGCTCCCTGAACATATTCCGAAGTTCCTACGGGTATCTGATTTGCGGGCAGCCACAGACAGACCGGCTCGCCACCTAGCGATTTGATGCTGGATAACAAACCCCAGACATCGCAGCCAACTTCTTCACAATATTTGAAGTATTCGGTTGCCTCTCGACCACGTTTGATTATGACCCTTCGCTTTGGTTTTTCAACCACCTGCACAAAAACGCTTTTGATTTCATTCATCTCGTTGCCTGCCTTGGGTTTTGAATTTTTGATGCCATACGGCTTGAAAAGGTAGATCGGTGTTGGAGCCTTGGAGTATTCGTATGGGTTTATCCCAAACTCCTTACGAAAAGCACGTTGAAAACCATCGACGCTATCAAACCCAGACGTCAAGGCGACCTCAAGGATTTTTACTTGCGAATCTCGGAGCCTCAGAGCTGACTTAGATAAACGCAGTCGCCGTATGTAGACTGCCGGGGTGATTTGCAGCAACTCTGTGAAGAGCCGGTAGGCGTGCCATGTCGAATAGTGGGTTTGTCTGGCCAGATCGTCCAACGATATCTCGGCCTCAAGGTGCTGGGCGATGTAATCCTGCATCGTCTGAACCGCATTGATGTGCTCGCTAGCTGTCGTTTCGTTCACCTCCAATTGCATCTACCAGGATTATTACTTCAGAAAACTAAGGGATTAAGCCGAATATCGCTCGACAATATTTGCTGAAAACTAGGTAACAAAAATAGACCGCCCCTTGTGAAACCACTTGGCTTCGAAATGAACGGTTTCTGATTGGCATTGGCCTGGGGGATGCACGGGAGATTTGGGCTCTAGCGCAACCCCTCTACTCTTTTAACGTGACGCAGATTACAAGCCCAGATGCCGCAGCCCAGGTCATCGTTGATTTTGTGCTTCAAGCACTGGACTCGGGGAATCCAACGCCGGTTGTCCTGATAGACGGGCGAGCCGGTTCAGGAAAGTCCACCCTGGCGCAGGTTGTTCAACAGCGACTATTCAAGGAGGGTGATTCACTTCCTCGGGTTGTCCACATGGATGATCTCTACGATGGCTGGACCGGCCTCGATGCCGGTGCCAGCTACCTGGTGCGCATGGTGCTTGGGCCGCTCAAGTCAGCGCGCAAAGCCGAGTGGCAGGAATACAACTGGTCTTTGGGCCAACGCGACAGGTGGCGCGAATTCGAGGTTGGGACTCCGCTGATTGTTGAGGGTTGCGGAAGTCTGTCACAGGCTGCGGCGGGGTTTGCGGATTTGCGGGTCTGGCTTGAAGTGCCCGAGTCGATTAGGCACGAGCGCTGGCTTAGTCGCGACGGCCACGCGTTTGATGAACAGTGGCCAATTTGGGCGGCTCAAGAGGTCGATTTCTATGCGCGGGAGCGAAGCACCGAGCTTGCCGACATTTTGGTGGAATAGAATCCGTCAAGGCGTGCTTGACTTAAGACATGTCTAAAACCGCAATCACCTCTGCCCCAATCGCTCCAGTGCTCGCCGACCGTTGGTCTCCGCGAGCCTACGACAGCAGCTACCAGCCATCGCAGCACGAACTATTAAGCGTTCTTGAAGCCGCTCGCTGGGCACCAAGCGCAAACAACGCACAGCCTTGGCGCTTTCACGTTTTGCACACCGGAACTGAACTGCACTCGGCCTTTGTAGAAACCCTTGGCGGATTCAACCAAGCCTGGGTTCCAAATGCTCCAGTCACCATTGTTATCTCGGCGCGTACCGTGCAAGCCGACGGCACCCCAGCTCGCATGGCTTTCTTTGATGCCGGTCTAGCCGCGCAAAACCTAATGACCCAAGCCACCGAGCTAGGTCTGCACACCCACCCGTTGAGTGGTTACGACCACGAGGCCGCAAAGAAGGTTTTGAACCTTCCAGAAGGTTACGAGTCGGTAGTTGCAATCACCCTGGGCAAGCTCGGAGATCCTGCCACCCTCAGCGAGGGTGCTCGCGAGCGCGAGGTTGCACCGAGAACTCGCCTTGACCTCGATGAACTGGTACTCAACGGCAAGCCATAGACCACTCGGCTAGGCTTAACCAATGCTTTCGCTAACCCCTCACACCGCTTCAATCAGCGATCAAATCAGCGGTTGGGCGCCTCAACTGGGCCCAATCCTGTTTTATCTGGTGGTGTGGGGGTTAGTTTTTGCCGGAACCGGCCTGCTGGTAGGCGCCTTTATCCCGTTCATTACCGGCGACTCGCTGGTGTTCGCCGCGGGGCTGGTTGCCGCAACAGCCGGTGACGACGTAAACATAATCGTCATGGCGCTGGGAGTTGGCGTCAGCGCCTGGCTGGGAGATCAAGTTGCCTACGCGCTCGGGCGCCACTTTGGCCGACCCTACCTTGCAAAACGCAAGGGTAACTGGATTCAAATTGCTATTCAAAAATCGGATGCCTTTTACCTTAAGTGGGGTTGGTGGGCGGTTGTGATCGGCAGATTCATGCCGTGGGCTCGAGTCTTCGTACCCGTTATTGCTGGCATTAGCCGCATGAACTACTACAAGTTTTTTAGCGCAAACCTGGTTGGTGCCGTGGCCTGGGGCATGGGTCTCACCATCACGGGCTATTTTGCAGCGACCATCCCTGCTGTCAAGAACGCAAGCTACGGAATCGCCGCCTTCTTTGTGCTGGCTTCGATAGTTGCGGGAGTGCGCAACTGGGCAAAGAATCGCCAGTTAGGCTAGTCGAATGTCTCGCAAAGCGCTGTTGCTTTTTCTTGCCGTAGGTCTGGCCTGGGGTGTCCCGTACTTTTTCATTCGCTTGGCTATTGGCCAAGAGGGCCAAGGGTTCAGCGCACCAACCATTGTGTTTGCGCGCGTGGTCATTGGTGCCGCGGTGCTGCTGCCGATTGCAATCAGGCAGGGCGCAATGAAGGCGGTATGGCGTCACTGGCCCTGGGTTTTGGCCTTTGCGCTAATCGAAATGGCTGGTCCGTGGTTCCTCATCACCACCGCCGAGCAGCACATCACCAGTGGTCTAGCCGGACTAATGATTGCCACGGTGCCGTTCTTTGCAGTCCCGCTCGCTTACTTTCTGGGCGATAAATCGGTGATTCACAAGAAGACCATTTTTGGCCTAGTTTTCGGTTTCCTGGGTGTGGTCTTGCTGGTTGGAATTGACACCCTGGCCGGACACATAGACCCAATTTGGGTAGGCGCTCTGATTCTTTCGGCGATTGGCTACGCAGTTGCACCAATGATGGCCGACGTGAAACTCCGCGAGGTTCCAACCGCTGGCGTCATGGGAACCTCAATGGCCATTGTTGCGGTCATTTACGCAATTCCGGTCAGCTTCGAACTACCCAAAGATCTAGCTACGAATCCACCGATGAGTGCGTGGCTCGCGCTTCTTGGCCTGGGAGTGATCTGCAGCGCCTTGGCTTTTGTGCTCTTCTTTGCCTTGGTCAAAGAGATCGGCGGGGCTCGAGCGACCTTGATCACCTATGTGAATACCGCGGTTGCGCTTCTGCTGGGTGTCATTTTCCTTGGCGAGCCGATCACACCGGGCATGCTGGTGGGCTTCCCAATGGTGGTCATCGGCTCATACTTTGCCAGTCGTCGGCACGACTAGCCACTCAAGACAAAAGGTCGCACTCCTTCTGGAGTGCGACCTTTTCTAGTGATTGGTCCGGCGGGATTGCTTACTTCTTCTTGCTCTTCTTTGGCAGCTTCTTGAGAATCACAGCCTGAGCGACAATGTTGTTCTTGCCGTTAAAGGTGATTGAAGGCGAACCGTACAGTTCGTAGCCCTCGTCAAGCTTGGCCGATACGCGGGCGCAGAACGCGCTGTCATCGATGCCAGTTAGAAGCGTGTAACGGTTTGGGGCTGCTGGCTTTTCCGCTTTTGGTGCAGCAGGGGCCTTTGCAGCAGGGGCCTTTGCAACCGGTGCCTTGGTAGCCGGCTTGGCAGCCGAGCGAACCGGGGCCTTAGTAGTGGTCTTTGCAGCTGGTTTTACAGGTGCCTTGGATGAGGTATTCGATGTAGTAGCCATTAGATAATTTTCGCTGACTAACCCTTTGTTCACCTATCGAACATTTGGTGAACTGAGACCTAGTAGCTCTAGTCGCCCTGTTAGCCGGCAAAGAGCCAGAGCACGGGAAGCACCGCCATGGCCAAGCAAGCTACGCCCAACAGCCACTGGGACCATCGGGGACTAACCCAGTTGCCCAAAATGTTCTTGTCACGGGCAAGCCACCACACAATGGCCATGAGGATCGGTGCCGAAAGGCCGTTGAGCACGGCCGCCAGGAACAAGAAGTACATGGGCGGAATGCCCGCAAAGTTGAGCACCAGGGCAACCGCCATTGAAGCAACTATGACCGCGTAAAAGGCCTTGGCTTGGCGAGGCGCAAGCTCCAGGCTCTCTCGCCAACCAAAGGTTTCCGCTACCGCATAAGCCGTTGAACCCGCGAGCACCGGAACGGATAACAAACCCACTCCCAGGATTCCCAGTAGGAACAGAAGTCCGGCCAAGTCACCGGCAATTGGCCTCAAGGCTTGGGCTGCGTCTTCGGCAGAGTTGATGTTGAAAATGGAGTTGGCGTTTAGGGTTGCCGCCGAGGTAACCATGATTGCGAACATGATGAAGACGCCCGTGAACATTCCGCTGAAGACATCGCCGCGCATGGCCTTGACGTGTTCCTCGTCAACGGTGGCGTTTTCCTCAACCTCTTCGGCCGCCTGCCAGAAGAACAGGTATGGGCTGATTGTGGTTCCGGCCAGAGCAATGAGCAGCTCAAAGGTTGTGCGTTTGAAATCAATCTGCGGGGTGATTGTGCTGGCGACCACCTTGCTCCAGTCCACCTGGGCCACAAACATTACGGCCACGTAAGCCAGCAGACTGAGGCACAGCCAGCGCAACACGCGCGAGTAGCGGTGATACGGCACCACTATCTCGGAAATGGCAATTACCAGCGCAAACAGGATTACCCCGATGGTCTGGTCAATTGGCACAATCAACCGCAAGGCGGCCGACATGGATGCCAGGTCTGCCGCAATGTTCACTGTGTTGGCAACTGCCACGAGCAACACTGCCAAGACGAGCACCCAGCGCGGCAGCTTGGCTTTGATTAGGGCGGCCAGGCCTTTTCCGGTTACCAGCGCAAGACGAGCGCAGGCTTCTTGGGTTGCGTAGGCAAGAGGCAAGAGAACCGGGGCCGCCCAGAGCATGCCATAGCCCGCGCTGGCACCGGCCTGGGAATAGGTTCCGATTCCCGATGGATCGTCGTCGGCAGCACCGGTAACTATTCCCGGGCCAAGCCGATGAAAGTATCCCTTGGAATTTACGAGGGCGCGGTTGGGGTGGTGCTGCTTTTTTTCCGCCATTGGATGCCTGTTCCTGGTTGCCCCTAAAAGAGTCGGGGCGCCTCGCTCTGCAGCCCCCGCATTTCATCGTAGTCAAGTACTACGCAGGTGATGCCGCGATCTTCGGCAAGGGTTCGGGCCTGGGGCTTGATCTCCTGCGCGGCAAAAACCCCGCGCACGGGTGCGTAGACCGGGTCGCGGTTGAGAAGCTCAAGGTAGCGCGTCAGCTGCTCGACGCCATCGATGTCGCCACGCCTCTTCAGTTCAATCGCCACGGAGCTGCCGTCACTGTGGCGGGCCAAAATGTCAACCGGCCCAATGGCCGTGAAGTACTCTCGGCGAATCAGGGTGAGCTCGGGATCGACGCGGTGTAGTTGCTCGGCCAGAAGTTCCTGAAGGTGTGCCTCCACGCCATCTTTTATTAGCCCGGGGTCCTCTCCCAGATCGTGAGAGAGCTCCTGGTGAATCTCAAAAATGTTGATTTGCAGCATGTCGGCGGACTTGGCTTGCTGAACCCGCCAAATTTGCACGATTCCAGCCTGGGCGGCATCGGCCTCAACCTCAACCGACACAATGGTGCAGGGCGGGTTCATCCAGTTGAGCGGCTTGTAGGAACCGCTGTCACTGTGCACAAGAATGCTGCCGTCGTTTTTGAGCATGAGCAGGCGCTTGGCGCGCGGCAGGTGAGCGGTTAGGCGCCCGGCGTAGTCAACCGAGCATTCGGCAATGACCAGGCGCATCTACTTGGTGCCCTTTGAGGCAAGCGCCTCGAGTTGCTTCTCTAACTTGGCCATTTTGTCCAAGAGCCGATCCAACGCCTGGTCCTGTGCGGTTAGAGCTTCGTCTTGAGTTGTCAGGTGTTTCTGGATTTCGCGGGCGTCGTGCAAAATGGCGTCGGCGTCGTTGTAGGTTGCTATGGCGCGAGCATCGGCCGCTTTGGCCTGAATGTTTTGCCCCACGATGATGATCGGCAAAAGCACGAGCTGAAGAAAAGTCTGGGCGATCCAGGAGACAATCACCAGCACGTTTCCACTGTCAATGGCAGCGGGCAGACTCACTAGCGTTAGCCCAAAAAACAGATATGCGGCCCACATGGTGCCTACCCGGTTGGTGATTCCCAAGCCCACGCGGTCGTTGAAGCGCTGAATGGCGCTGCGCTTCTCGGGGGCTACCTGACCGATATTCGCTCGAGTGGCGGGACCACGAGCGTTTCGCACCTCAACGTGCGGGTTGTCACCGTATTTGTACTGGCTTGCCATACAGCAAGGCTAACCAACTTAGAAGTAAACTTAGGCGCTATGGCCATGAAAATTACCGTAATCGGGCTCGGCTACCTTGGTGCAACTCACGCTATTGCAATGGCAGAGCTGGGCCACGAGGTAATCGGTATCGAAGCTAACCCACAACGCCTCTCCGACCTTCAGAACGGCATGATTCCGTTCTTTGAACCGGGCCTCGATGACGCGCTGGCCAGAGTCCTCAAAAAGGGCAACATTGTTTTTCAGGCTGAGCACACCGAGAGCTCGCTTGAGGCAGATCTGCACTTCCTTTGCGTTGGAACCCCTCAGCTTCCAGGCTCCTACGCTGCCAACACCGAATACCTGCAGCAGGCGGTTGTGGCTCTGGCCCCGTTCCTTCGTGAAGACGCCGTGGTTGCCGGAAAGTCCACCGTTCCGGTTGGCACCTCGGCCCAGCTTTCGGCTCTGCTAGAAAAGCACGCCGGTTTCCGCCCGCACCTGGCCTGGAACCCCGAGTTCCTTCGTGAGGGCACCGCGCTCGAGGATTCGCTTCGACCAGACCGCATTGTCATTGGTGTCAACGATGACCGCAGCGCCGAGGTCTTGCGCAAGGTATACGAGCCAATCACCGACCACGGAACACCGTTCCTGGTAACCGACATTCCAACCGCAGAGTTGGTTAAGGTTGCCGCTAACGCCTTCCTGGCAACCAAGATTTCGTTCATCAACGCCATTGCCGAAGTAGCCGAGGTTTCGGGAGCCGACGCCGTTCAGCTTGCCGAGGCCATTGGCTACGACGAGCGCATCGGTAACAAATTCCTGCGGACCGGTATCGGCTTCGGTGGCGGCTGCCTGCCAAAGGACATTCGCGCCTTCATGGCCCGCGCCGAAGAGCTGGGAGTTGGTTCCGCGGTGGCCTTCCTCGATGACATCGATGGAATCAACAAGCGTCGTCGCAAGCGCGTGGTTGACCTGCTGCAGCAAGAGCTGGGCGACCTAGCCGGCAAGAAGATTTTGGTGCTTGGCGCCGCATTCAAACCAAACAGCGATGACCTGCGCGACAGCCCGGCCATTGGTGTAGCCAAGTTGATCCACGCCGAGGGCGCCAAGGTTGTGGTCCACGACCCAATCAGCCTGCACCACGTGAATAGCCAGCACCCAGAGCTTGGTACCGAGCAGGAGCTTGACCGGGCCGCGGTTGACGCTGACGCCATTGTGCTTGCCACCGAGTGGAACGACTACAAGGAAATCAAGCCGGCTCAGCTGGGCGAAAAGGTTGCCAACAAGTTGCTCATTGAGGGCCGCAACAGCCTGAATGTGGCTGCTTGGCAGGCAGCTGGTTGGCGAGTCATTGCGCTTGGACGCAACGTAGAGGCCTAGCCTTGACCGCCTCTGAAAACGTGAGCCCCGGCGCTTTTGATGCCGCGGCACTTGCGGCCTCGGCCAACCTTGAAAAGGTTGGAACACGCCCCAAGATTTGGCGCTATCTGAGCGATTCTTGGCAGCGCCGGGCCTTTGCGCTAACGCTTTCACGTTTCACACTCGAGGCCTCAACTGCCAAGAGTTCGCTTGGCGTGGCCTGGCTGGTTCTGGTGCCGGCACTTCAGATTGGCATTTACGGCGTGATCTTTGGCGTGGTTCTTGGAAGCGTCAGGCCAGCCAACTTCTTGCCCTACCTAATCACTGGAATCGTGCTGTTCCAATTCATTAGCGGTTGCTTCACCGATGGCGCCAAGGCGATCACCGCCAACGCCTCGTTGGTGAGATCCCTTGACTTTCCCAGAATCCTGCTGCCGCTGTCATCGGTGGTTGCAAACGTCATTAAGGTTGGGCCGCTCCTGGCGCTCATGCTCCTTGGCATTATCGGGTTCGGTGAGATTCCAAACTGGGGCTGGTTCCTGCTGTTGCCGGCACTGGTTCTCATGACTTTGTTTGCAGCTGGGCTTTCAATGATTGCGGCTCGCCTCACGGTTCACTTTCAGGACCTCAACCAGTTGCTTCCGTTTTTGGTTCGCGTGCTGTTCTACACCTCGGGTATTTTCTACACCGTGGATCGCCTGGCAGGTGGATTCAAGTGGGCGCAGATCATTTTGCACAACAACCCGTTCCACATTTACCTGACGCTGGCCCGCGGAGTGTTGGTTGAGGGTTACAGTGCAACCGCCACCGACTGGATCGTTGGTGTGGCCTGGGCTCTGGTCACCCTAATCATTGGCACCCTGTTCTTCTGGCAAGCCGAGGAAAGGTACGGCCGCAATGTCTAGCGTTCGCCTCGAAACAGACCGCAAGCCGGTGGTTGTGGTTGACAACGTTCACGTCACCTACCGCGTTTTTGCCAGCGGCAAAAAAGTCACCCCCAGCACTCAGCGCGTAAAGCATAAGGGCAAGCTACGTGAGGTACAGGCCCTTCAGGGAGTGAACCTGGTTGCCTACGAGGGCGATTCGATTGGTGTCATCGGTGCCAATGGTTCCGGTAAGTCAACCCTCATGAAGGCCATCTCGGGGCTTCTGCCAATTGATTCTGGCACCATTTACGCCGCCGCCCGCCCAAGCTTTTTGGGTGTGGGTGCAGCCATGATCAAGGACCTTTCGGGCGAAAAGAACGTGATTCTTGGTGCCCTGGCGCTTGGCATGACCAAGTCTGAAATTAAGGAAAAGTACGACCACATTGTGGACTTTGCCGGCCTTCGCGAGTTCATTGACCTGCCCATGCAGACCTACTCGTCGGGAATGGTGGAGCGCCTTAAGTTCAGCATTGCGGCAGCACGCGACCACGACATTTTGATTATTGACGAGGCCCTTGCGGTTGGTGACCAAGACTTTAGGACCCGCAGCGAGGCCCGCATGCGCGAACTTGCCGCTGGCGCCGGTTCGGTGTTTTTGGTGAGCCACAGCATGAAGTCGATCTTGGACACCTGCAACC
>JBJTMG010000065.1:0-2145 GCA_046063415.1 Micrococcales bacterium | reverse complement strand
ACTGGCCGAGCCACGTGCTGAAGAAGAGCGCCGCCCACGTGGTCCTCGTCGCGATGGCCGCCCAGGCGACCGTCCTGCTGGCGAGCGCCGCGGCGGTCCCCGTCGTCCCGCTGGCACCAACGCAGCACCCGCCGATGGCAGCGACAAGCCTGCCGAAGCAGGTGGTGACGCCAAACCCGCCGTTAAGCGCGTTCGCACAGTCGCCGCGCCAGCTGCAGCAGCTGACGGTCAATAAGGAGTAACAACATGCTGCAACCTGCTCGCAGAAAGTTCCGCAAGGAACAGAAAGGCCGCAACACCGGCGTCGCTACCCGTGGCAACACGGTAGCGTTCGGTGACTTCGGTCTGAAGTCCACAGATCGCGGCCGTCTGACGGCCCGCCAGATCGAAGCCGCACGTCGTGCGATTTCCCGTCACGTCAAACGTGGTGGCCGCATCTGGATTCGCGTGTTCCCTGACAAGCCGATTTCCACCAAGCCTGCTGAAGTGCGTATGGGTAACGGTAAAGGTAACCCCGAGTACTACGTGGCTGAGATCCAACCCGGCAAGGTGCTCTACGAAATCGTGGGTGTGCCTGAAGAGTTGGCCCGCGAAGCCTTCAAGTTGGCCGCGGCCAAGTTGCCCCTGCGCACCACGTTCGTGGCCCGCATGATCGGCCAGTAATCAGGAGAAAGAAGAAATGAAAGCTGCTGAACTGCGCCAAAAAGACGTTGATGGCCTGAAAGCCGAGATCAAGGAGCTGCAAAAGGCTCACTTCGGTCTGCGCATGCAAAAAGCCACGCAACAACTCGGCAACACTGGCACGCTGGGTGAAACCCGCCGCGCCATCGCTCGTGCCAAGACCATCCTTGCTGAAAAGCAAGCTGCCAAATAAGGAGTGACCATGACGGAAGCCAAAACATCCCTCAAGCGCACCTTGATTGGCAAGGTGGTCAGCGACAAGCGCGCCAAGACCGTGACCGTGCTGGTGGAGCGTCGTGTGAAGCACGCCCTCTACGGCAAGATCGTGGCCAAGTCGAGCAAGTACCACGCGCACGACGAAAAAGGTGAATTCCACCTGGGCGACATCATCGAGATCACGGAATCCAAGCCGATCTCCAAGACCAAGAACTGGGTTGCCACCCGCTTGGTTGAAAAGGCTGCTGCCGTTTAAGCCCAAAAAGCTCAAGCGCTGCAAGCTTCGCCAAAACGACCCACAATGCGTGGGTCGTTTTTTTTCGCCCTCAAATTCTTCAAGGAGAACAACATGATCAAAGTCGGAGACCAACTCCCTGCCGCCACATTGATGGAATACATCGAAGTCGAAGGCAATGGCTGCAGCATTGGCCCCAATCCTGTGGATGTGCACAAAGCCACGGCCGGCAAGACGATTGCCCTATTTGCCCTGCCTGGCGCCTTCACGCCCACCTGCTCGGCCAAGCACGTGCCTGGCTATGTGGCGCAATACGACGCTCTGCGCGCAGCAGGTGTCGATGAAATCTGGTGCGTGAGCGTGAACGATGCTTTTGTGATGGGCGCCTGGGCGCGCGACCAGAAGACCGGCACCAAGGTCCGCATGCTGGCCGATGGCAGTGCCGACTTCACCAAGGCCACTGGCCTGACATTGGACCTGACCGCACGTGGCATGGGTTTGCGCAGCAACCGCTACTCCATGCTGGTCAAGGACGGCAAGGTGGTCGCACTCAACATTGAAGGCCCTGGCAAGTTCGAGGTCAGCGACGCCGATACCCTGCTGGCCCAGGCCAAAGGCTGACGTTGTTCAAACCCGCCCCTCAGCGAGGGGCGGTGCTCACGCGCCGGGGTTGAGCACGTTGTGCGCTTGCTGGTCGGCGTGATAGCTCGAGCGCACCATCGCGCCCACTGCAGCGTGCGTGAAGCCCATCTCATAGGCCCTGGCCTCGAACATCTTGAAGGTGTCCGGGTGCACGTAGCGCCGCACCGGCAGGTGGCTGTTGCTGGGGGCCAGGTACTGACCAATGGTCAGCATGTCGATGTCGTGCGCGCGCATGTCGCGCATGACCTCCAGAATCTCTTCGTCGGTTTCGCCCAGACCAACCATCAGACCACTCTTGGTCGGGATGTGGGGAAAGCGGGCCTTGAAGTCCTTGAGCAACTTCAGCGAGTGCAGATAGTCGGCACCGGGAC